>CALAWF010000018.1 GCA_937894665.1 uncultured bacterium
AACAAAGCCTTTCTTTGGTCTTGCGCTTTTCCTAGCGTATGTTTTTTTGTTTGGTGTCTCATTTTTTTATCCTTTACTTAATTAATTGTATTGTCATTTCTTAATCGAATTAACCGATTAAATCTTCTTCTTCAACTGGGCTTGGAGCTAAGTCTAAACCGAAGTGGTGAAGTCTTTCAATAACTTCATCAGATGATTTCTTTCCGAAGTTTTTGATATTTAACAAATCGTGTTCTGATTTTTTCAATAATTCAGACATTGAATTGATGCTAGCTCTTTTCAAGCAGTTATAAGCTCTTACAGATAATTCCAATTCTTCAATTGTCATTGATGGAGCTTCTTCTTCTTCCGTTTCTTTTTCTTCCACTTGAGGCGATGGAGCAATTGCAGGTTGACCTGTAATTGAAGCGATTTGCATAAAGTGTTCAATTAAAAGATTTGAAGCTTGGCTTAGAGCGTTTTGAACATCAATTGAGCCGTTAGACCAGATTTCAAGAGTTAATTTATCAAAGTCTAAAGCATCTCCAACACGAGCACTTTCTACATTGTAGCTTACACGTTTGATAGGCATAAATGTTGCATCGATAGGAAGAACATCAATTGAAGCTTCTTTTGCATCTCTTGGAACATCGTGAGGAACGTATCCTTTCCCTGTGTCAACGATAACGTCTGCGTGGAATGAACCACCGTCAGCTACTGTACAGATTAACCAGTCAGGGTTAACAACTTTAACACCAGCAGGTAATTGAATATCGCTCGCTAATACAGGACCAGGTTTATCAACATCAATTCTCAAGTGTTGTGATTCTTTAGAATCTGTTTTAACTACTAAACCTTTAAGGTTTAACATTACGTCAATAACGTCTTCTAAAACACCAGGAATTGCTGTATATTCGTGAGTAATACCTTCGATTCTTGCACTTGTAACAGCTGTACCTTCAAGACTTGATAATAATACACGTCTTAGAGAGTTACCGATAGTAGTACCGAATCCTCTTTCTAATGGTTCAATTACAAATTTACCGTATTGTGAACCGTCAGAACTTGTCGCTGTATCAACACATTTAATTTTTAATTCCATTATTTTATTCTCCTAGTTAAAATCTACTTAATTGTTAGTTGTTTAAGCGAATGCTTATCTACTTACAATTCCTACTTAGAATAATATTCGATTACAAGTTGTTCCTTGATTTCTGGGTCTAATTCTTCTCTTTCAGGAATTCTGTCAAATGTAATTTTTAGAGCATCTTTATCGATTGTCATCCAAGCTGGAGCACAAGCCATATCGATCATTTCGATTACATCTTTTAAGTATTTTGCACTCTTTGATTTAACTGTGATAACATCACCAGGTTTTACTAAGTATGATGGAATATCAACTTTTTTGTCGTTAACAAGAACATGTCCGTGGTTAACGATTTGTCTTGTTTGTTTACGAGTAATACCGAATCCTGCTCTGAATAAAACGTTATCTAATCTTGTTTCTAATAGTTGAAGTAAGATTGTACCTGTAACGCCTTTTCTTCTAGTAGCTTCATTGTAGTATCTAACGAATTGTTTTTCGCTTACTAGGTATGTGAATCTGATTTTTTGTTTTTCAGCTAGGTGGATTGCATATTCAGAAAGTTTTTTTCTAACTGCACCATGTTGACCTGAAGCTGTTTGTCTCATAGAAGTTGTTAATTTTCTGTTTGACAAATCTTTAACTTTTTTATTTCTAAATAATTTATTAGTAGGTCCTGTATATCTTGACATTTTTTTTATTTTCTCCTTTTCTTTGTGCGGGGCATCTATGGTTTGCGTTTGGACTATTTTCGCAAGCCCCCGCTATTGTTACTTTTAATATTTATCGCTGTTATGCGAAATAAGAGTACTATACTCTACGTTTTTTAGGAGGACGGCATCCGTTGTGAGGAATTGGAGTTACATCTTTAATTAATGTAATTTCTAATCCTGCAGCTTGGATTGCTCTGATTGCAGTTTCTCTACCTGAACCAGGTCCTTTGATATGAACTTCAACTTTTTTCATACCTTGGTCGATTGATTTTTTTGCTACCATTTCAGCTGCTGATTGAGCTGCGAATGGAGTGCCTTTTCTTGCACCTTTGAAACCTGATGCTCCAGCTGTTGCCCAGGCAATAGCATTACCTTGAGTATCAGTAGAAGTTACGATTGTATTGTTAAAAGTTGATTGAATATGTACAACCCCTTGCAATACATTTTTCTTTTCTTTTTTCTTAGTTTTTTGTGGTCTTGCCATTTTTTTTATCCTTTATCTTTTAACTTTTATTTTTCTTATTCTTTGCCGCCTGTGCAATCAAAGATTGCTTCGCTTCTTCCACTTTGTTTCAGTCGCAACGGCGGTGATATTATGTTTCGTCCTGCCAGTCCTACTCATCGCAGAACTGCACCGACTCAACATCGGCTAACGCCTATTTTTTCTTTGAAACTGGTCCTGTTTTCTTTCCACGTTGAGTTCTAGCGTTAGTTTTTGTTCTTTGACCTCTGCATGGAAGTTTACGTTTGTGGCGTAATCCTCTGAATGAACCGATTTCTTGTAATCTTTTGATGTTCATTGTAACTTCACGTCTTAAATCTCCTTCGATGTGGTAGTTAGACAATTCGTTACGTAACAATTTAATATCTTCATCTGTTAAGTTATCTGTTCTTAAGTCTGGTGAAATACCTGTAGCTTCTAAGATTTTTTTAGCTCTTGCAGGTCCAATACCATAGATATAAGTTAATGCTATTTCCATTCTTTTGTTACGAGGTAAATCTACCCCTACTAATCTTGCCATTAATTTTTTCTCCTTTTAGTTCTTGTTGTTAGATTTTTTTTGTTATGAGGCATAAATACTTCCTCACCATTCACTGTACAATGCCCGTGAATTCGGCTAGTGTTAAAAAGATTATCCTTGACGTTGTTTGTGTTTAGGGTTTTCACAAATAACAGCAATTCTGCCTTTTCTTTTGATACATTTGCACTTGTCGCAAATTTTCTTTACTGATGATCTTACTTTCATTGTTTTTTCCTTTTTTATTTTGTATTGTACGTGAGATTTTCTTGTAATTATTTAAGCCTGAAGGTGATTCTTCCTTTTGACAAATCATAAGGAGTCATTTCAACTTTTACTCTGTCCCCCGGTAAAATTCTGATGAAGTTCTTTCTGATTTTACCTGATATATGAGCCAAAATTTCATGTTCGTTTTCTAATTTAACTTTGAACATTGCATTTGGCATGGATTCTATAATCGTACCTTCTAGTTCTATTACGTCTTTTGCCATATTTTCCTCATTTTCGGCTTGGTAAACTTTCGCACACTACATGCGATATTTTAATCATACCTCTAAAATATTTGATTGCAAGCGATTCTCTCGGGGTTTTAAGCTATCTTAACACTCGAAAATATATAAGTGTTTTTATAAAAATACCACACAACTACTATTTTTAGGTTTTAGCTGAAAACCTTATATAATAAATACTTTAACATGTTTGTAAATTTTTATTAAAATTTCTAATGTGCGTATTTTAAATTAAACAATATATCGGAAAAATTTAAAAAATTAATCTTATGAAATAATTTGCACAGAAATTCTTCATTATGATAACATGTTGTATATGGATAATATTGAGAGCGTTACAATTAAAAAAATGACCCCTGAAGATATTGATGGGATTATTGCAATTGAATCTCAGGCGTATGGAGAGCATCATTGGTCGAAAGATTCATTTATAAATGAACTTCACAATGAATTAGCAAGATATTATACATTGTTTAATGAAGCTGGTGTAATTACCGGTTATGCAGGAACTTGGCATATTTTAGATGAGGCTCATATTACAAATATTGCCGTATCTGCCGACCATAGAAGAAAACATTATGGTGAAGCATTGTTAAAACGAGTAATTGATGATTGTTATTTGGAGATGATTAAATATATAACTCTTGAAGTTCGTTTAAGCAATACTCCTGCAATTAATCTATATTCAAAGTATGGTTTTTCTTCATTTGGAACGAGAAAAGGCTATTATCAAGACAATAACGAAGACGCTCTTATTATGTGGACAAAGAATATATTTTTTGATGAATATAAACTTCCATATGAAAAAATGGTTAAAGAATTAGAGGGAAAAATAAATATAAAATGACGCAAGAAGTAATGATTCCAAAAATGAAAAGATTAGATAAACGGCATCGTAAAATAAAGATTCCGTTCATAAATCTTGTTTTGATTTTTTGCAGTATATTGTTTCTTGTTGCTTCAACGTTTGTCAACTTAAATATCAAGCACTATATAATTCCAATGGATATTTTTACAAACAAGGCGTTAACCTCAGACGATTTTATATATAGTCTGTGGATTGTTCCTCAAGTTCCTGCGGTTATGATGGTTTGTTCTGTTTTAGGGAAAAGAATGGCTGTAACAACTACTATATTGTATATTCTTGCGGGTTTGTTATTGGTGCCTATTTTCGGACTCGGAGGGGGAATAACTTATGTATCTGAGTTTGGATTTGGTTATATTTTAGCTTATATTCCGGCAGTTGTTCTTGTTGGAAATATTTTGCATAATAAGTATTCATTCCCAAATATGATTAAGGCTTCTGTATTGGGCGTTTTGCTGATTCATGTAATTGGTGTTTTGTATATGCTTTTGATTGCTATGTGCAAGCACGCTGACGGATCGTTTGTTGGCGGATGGATTGCATCTCAAAGCGGTTTAAAAATTATTTATGATATTATAATCAGCTTTTTGGCTATTATGATTGGAAAATATTTTCACGAATTTCTTAATTTTATTCTTGATTAGTGATAAAATTATTTGCTCAAATCCGCAAAATATGCTACAATTACCAGCATAAGGATAGCAAAGTTATGAGTTTAGCAAAAATATTATCAGAAATACCAATTGTAATTGTATTATTAGTGTTTCTAACTTCTACAATTTATTGTTTGGTAAAGTATTTAAAAGTTGGAAAAAATTTGAATTTTTTAATTCAATTTCTTTCTCCGTTTAAGAAAAATGATTTGAATTTTCGATTCAAGGAATTAGATACTTGGATGAGTTCAAATCCATATGTGGCAACAATTTGGTCAGAATTTAAAAATACTCTTGTCTTTTCTGAATCTGTTGCGTTGAAATCTCAAGGAAATGTTAAATATCAAGATATTTCGTCAACAGTTCAAAATGTTCAAACAACAGTTGACCCATTGTATTTTTTCAATGAAGAAACTTTAATTAATTCAAAATTCAATTCAAAACTCGTTCAAACAATTCCTACAGTATTAACAGGTTTTGGTCCGTTATTTACATTTTTGAATATTGCAATTGCTTTTGGTCAGATTGACTTTTCTACTCAAGAAAAAACTCTTGCATCTGTTTCCGGATTTTTAGTAAGTATGCAAATGGCAGCATTGGTTTCTGTAATTGCGGTTGGTTCTTCATTAGTTTATCTTATGATTGAACGAATTCTTTATAACATGTTATGTAAAAATCCATTACTAAAAATTCAAGCAATTATGGGCAATTTATTTGCAAGTATTACTTCTGAAAAATTCTT
>CALAWF010000019.1 GCA_937894665.1 uncultured bacterium
CACAACCGGAAGGTTACAGAAAAGCGTTAAGATTATTCAAACACGCAAACAAATTTAATATTCCGATTGTTACAATCATTGATACCCCTGGAGCTTACCCAGGAATTAGTGCAGAAGAACATGCTCAAGGTGCAGCAATTGCGATGAACCTTAGAGAAATGGCTAAATTAAGTGTTCCAATTGTTGCAATCATCACAGGTGAGGGCTGCTCAGGTGGTGCTCTAGGATTAGCAGTTGCCAACAAAGTTTACTTACTTGAACACGCTTATTATACAGTAATTTCACCGGAAGGTTGTGCTTCAATCTTATGGAGAGATGCTTCTAAAAACTTGGAAGCTGCAACAGCATTAAAAATTACAGCTCCGCATTTGTTAAAATTCGGAATTATTGATGGGGCAATTAAAGAACCAACTCGTGGTGCTCATACAGATTACGAAATGATGGCTGCTGAAATGAAGAAAACAATATTAGAAGCACTTGAGGAGTTATCTGGTCTGTCAGGCGAAGAATTAAGAACTCAACGTTATGACAAATACAGAAAAATGGGTGCGTTCTTAGAAGGTTAATTACCAAAACTAAATACAAGATAATAATTAAAGGCGGAATATTTGTTCCGCCTAAATTATATAAAAGGAATGATATGGACAAAAATTATTTTGAATTAAGACTAAAAATTAATCCGGATATGGAAGATTTAATCTCAGAAATTTTCTTCGATAACTTTGGTTGCGAAGGCGTTGTTCTAGCAGAAGAAACATACAAAGACCTTGAAATGATTTCAACGACAGAAGGAACATTGAAAATCTTTCTAAGAGATGACGAGTCAACAACTTTCGAAGACATGAAATATGATATTGAAAATGTCCTAGATTTGTATAGAGAAGAGTTTCAGTCTAGAGGACTTACAGATGAAGAACTTGGAAGCTGGGATTTTGAACTCGAAGAAAAAAAGACCGAAGATTGGTCGCAAAAATGGAAAGAAAAATGGGATGTAACCCACGTTACAGATAAAATCGCAGTTGTTCCTGATTGGATAGATTACAAAGCAAAAGAAAACGAAGTTATTATTAAACTTGAGCCGGGATGTGCATTCGGAACAGGTACTCACCAAACAACCCAACTTTGCATGAAAGCCATTGAAAAATATATGAATGAAGGCGACAAAGTAGCTGACATCGGCATGGGATCAGGAATTTTGTCAATTCTCGCAAAAAAACTTGGAGCGTCTTACGTTTACGGATGCGATACAGATGATACAGTTATTGAAGTTGCCAAAGAAAATGCAAAGAAAAACGGAATAAAAGTATTAGATTTACCAGAATGTTACCCTCCCCTTGATGGAGTTTATTTTAAACTTGGTACAGCTGACAAAGTCAATGACAAATTTGATTTTGTATGTGCAAATATTTTACACTTTGTCTTAGCTGAAATTATGCAAGACCTTAAAAATCTTATGAAGACAGGTGCAATGATGTCTTTGAGCGGAATTTTAGACGAGAAAAAACAAATGGTTATTAATGCTTATGAAAAAGAAAATTTAGTACTTGTTGAGGAAATTCACCAAGACCAATGGACATCATTTGTTGTAAAAAGAGTTGATTAATTGATAAATATAGGAGAGTAGAAATGTCAAAAACAGCAATAATTATACCAGCTAGATACGGTTCTTCAAGATTAGAAGGAAAACCGCTATTAAAAGTTGCAGACAAATCAGTAATCCAATGGGTTTATGAGAAAGCAAAACAATCAAAATTAGCAGATATGATTATTGTTGCAACAGATGACCAAAGAATTTTTGACGAAGTAAAATCTTTTGGTGGCGAAGTTGAAATGACATCTGTCAACCACAAATGCGGTTCGGATAGAATTATGGAAGTTGTTTCAAGACACCCAGAAATCTCTTATATCTGCAATCTTCAAGGCGATGAACCTCTTATCAAACCTGAAAGCATAGATGAGGTTATCAAAAACGTTAAAGAAGACGACTTGGCAGATATTTCAACATTGGTAAGAGTTTTGACTGATGAGGAAGAAATTAATAACCCAAATCTTGTCAAATGCGTAAGAGATATTAATGGCTTTGCATTGTATTTTTCTCGTTCAAAAATCCCTTATGAAAGAAATACAGGCATTGCAACTTTCTATGGACACTTAGGCATTTATGGATATAAAAGAAAAGCCCTAGAAGCAATGACTACACTTGCTCAAACTCCACTAGAAAAAACCGAAAGCCTTGAACAGCTAAGAGCATTAGAAAACGGAATGAAAATTAAAACATCCGTTGTTGATTTTGTACCAGTAGGCATTGATACAAGAGAAGACCTTGAAAAATTTAAACAAATTGTTGAAGCAAGACTCTAATCTTTAGTAAAAAAATACGAAGGTTCAATATTATAAAGAAAACTAAGTTTTAAAAGCATTTTAAGACTTGGTTTTTCTTTTAAATTTTCCATTCTGCTAACAAATTCACGAGAGCAGTTAATTTGTTCTGCAAATTTTTCTTGGGATAAATTACGACTTTTACGGAGTTTTTTGATATTTTCCGCAATAATCATGTGATACATTACTTCATATTCTTGCATAGAATAATGGTCGCATATTATAATGTGCATGCTATGAAGTAATACATCACATTAGGGGAGGAAAAATGATACACAAACACGGATTTACACTTGCAGAAGTTTTGATAACAATAGGAATAATTGGAGTTGTCGCAGCTATAACAATACCCTCCCTTATATCTGCATACCAAAAACGTTCAACTGAATCTCGTCTAAAGCAAGCGTATTCAGTATTGATGAATGCACAAAGAATGTCAACAACAGATCCCGATTTTAACTATACTCCTCCTGAAACTTATACCGCAGAGGCATTATACACAAATGATAAGTACAGAATTTTTAAATCGTACTTTGTCCCATATTTACAAGGAGTAACAACTTTTGAAAAAACAAAAGCTCCTTGGGTTGCAAAAACTCCAGAAGGGAAAGAGACATTTGCAGCTAATTTTGGAGCTTTGGGAGGTTATTGTATTAATAATGGAATGTGCTTTAGAATGCTTAGTCATGGAACAAATTACTATTATATAGTTGTTGATTTGAATGGACCATCTCGCCCCAATGTTGTTGGGAAAGATGTATTTTATTTTGCTCTACATTTCACGGATAATGGAATAACTATAGATGGAAAAGTTTATGGAGTATCACAAAACACTACCGAGGCACAATTGCGACAAAATTGTCTGCATAACGAAAGTACTTGGTCTAGCGGAGCGACTTGCACCGAGTTAATAATTAGAAACGGGTGGAAAATTCCGAACGATTACCCAATAAAATTTTAATAGATTTTCCTAAAAATCACCCTTGCATTTTTTTGTAAATTAGTGTAACATAATGTTATAAAAATACAAAAAAATATATAAAATTTAATATTTTTTATTTTTTTGAAGTAAGAATTGGTGTAAGATTTTGTAAAGTAAGGAAAAGACTATGTCAGAAAATATGGAAATGTCTAATGAAACAGAAGATCGTCAACGCATCCTTTTAGCAGATGACGAATCTAGTATAAGACGTATTTTGGAAACTCGTTTAAAAATGGCTGGTTACGATGTTTATACAGCTCAAGACGGGGAAGAAGCGGTTGCAGCTTTCAATAAATACAATCCTGATTTGGTTGTTTTAGATGTAATGATGCCAAAAATGGATGGTTACGGTGTTACAAGAGAAATCAGAAGATCATCAGATGTTCC
>CALAWF010000020.1 GCA_937894665.1 uncultured bacterium
GCCCCCGAACCCCCTATAAATCTTAAACACATTCGTCATACTGAGCGTAGCAAAGAATTTCTGACTAGGCAAATTTGTCAAATTTGTTCCAAAGTTTTTAACTAATTTGTTTAGTTAGAGATTCTTCGGTTAAATTTGAAATGTTTTATTTCATTATTCCTCATTATTATCAATCGGGATTGTTATGATGTAGTAGTTTCCGTTGGTTGATTTTGTGAGTTCTTTGAGTTTTACGTTGTTTCCAAACATGTAATTTTGTTGGAACTCTGAAATTTGTTCATTGTGTTTTGATTTTTTAATAGTGCGTCCGTTGATTGTTAGCAAATTCCCGTTTGTAATTACTTGGACGTTATTTTCATTGTTGTCAAAAGCTCTCAAATCTATCAAAACTTTATAGGCATCTTTAGATTGTTCCAGGTGGATTACTCCTGCAGATTTTTGTGGGATAAGTTTTTCTGCTTTGAACATTTTATCCATCTCTCTCATATCGTTTTTAAACATTCTCTCCATTTTGGGTGGAAATGGTTGAGGGGCAAAGATTTTCTTCATATACCAATCTGCTACGGTATAAAATGCACAATATGCACCTGCAAAAATTAAGAATCCGATAAATAATGTTTTCATCAATGGATGGTTTGCACACATCGGATATTCTTTTGTTGTTTGTTTTGTATGTTCTTCTTTGGTTTGGTTTTCGTCCATGGTTATCTCCTTTCAGAATTATTTTATATTTTTATCTTGTTTTGGCAATACCGAATTTGGGCTAATCGGTTGGGTAATTTTAGCTTGATAAAATATATCCTATATGTTATAATTTTGGGCAAAGAAAGGGTTATTATTTATGGCTAAAGTTTTAGTAACAATGCCTGATGAATTTTTAAACAAAGTAGATGGTTTGGCTGATTCTGAGTGTTGTTCAAGAAGTGAGTTGATTAGAGAGGCTTTGAGAAATTATATGCGTAGAGTTTCAAAGCAACAATTGAAAAATGCTTCTCGTAATGCTGAAATTTTGGAAGATATTTTAGGATAATTTTTTATTATCTTAATTGTTAAATTCTTTCATAAAGCTATCAACCCATTTGATTAGGCTCGAAATTTCGTATGGTTTTGGAAGATAAAGGTCTGCACCTGTATTCAAAACCAATTCTTTGTTATGGATTATTGATGTAACAATAATCTTTGTATTTTGAAGTTCTTTGTTTTGTTTTAATCCATAGCACAGATTTAATCCGTTTTTGCTTTCTAAATCTCCTGCATCAATGATTACAAGTGCCGGAATTTTGTCTGTTTCTGGAATTTTGTATTCGTTGACAACTTGAGTTTCATATCCTTGAAGGTTCAAAATTGTATTTAACAGTGTGCTTAGAGCTTCATCTGTTTCAAAAATAATAATTTTGTTGTTGTATTCTTTTTCACAAACGCAATTTTCACCGGAGATTTTTGGTCTATCGACTAAGTAGTTTGATTTTGTTGGAAGGTTTGCCATGTGGTGAATGTGAGTGAGGTTTGCAAGTACGCTTGTTGGGTCTTTGAACTGTTTAAATTCATTTGACGTTACTCCAATTGTTGTGTGAACAAAGTTTGATCTACGTCCTGCAAATTCATCTCCTTGCAAAATCATATAACCTCTTTCAAGGTCATGTTCTGCATAAAATTTTGTTGCAACCGAATCAAATACAAAGGTCAAAAATTGTGCAAGTTTTTCAGCTTTTACGGGATTTGTGATTATGAGAAATTTGTTTTCATCCAGTTGTCCGACATAATCATTTTCATCTAATGAAGATTGAATGATTGCACAATATGTTTGTAATAATTTGTCAGAAGCTAATTCTGTGTAGGCTTCTTTGTAGCTTGCAAAATTTTCTATACTTACATATAGCATTGCCCAATCTGTGTTATCAGAAAGAGTTCTTTTTATTGCACGGATTGAATAATTTCTATTCGGGAGCATGAGTTTAGGTTCGATTGTTGATTCAAACTCTCTTCTCAAATGTGCTTGAATTCTAACTTTAAACTCTTCAGGATTTACCGGTTCTGATAGAAAATCGTCTGCTCCACTATTTAGGACATTTATTCTGTCGCTAAAATCTGCGGATTTTGACATTGCAATAATAATTGGTCGCATGTTGTATGTCAAAGCTCGAACTTGTTTACAAAAGTCAGATAAATCATTATCAAAGCTGTCAGAAATTATTATCAAATCAGGTTCTTTATCTTGGATAATTTTTAGAGCCGAAATTATGTCTTTTGAAATTATAACTTTGTTTGAATTTGATTCCAAAAGTCTTTTGTATTTGGTTGATAGTTCAAGACGTTTGTCGATAATTAAAGTTACTGCTTGCATTTTATCCTCGCTTGTTCTTCGATGCTTTTAACCGGCATCAAAACTTTAAAAGTTATTTCACTAAGTCCTGATTTATCGTTGAGAGGGGTTGAAGAAACTGAGATTTGTCCATCCATTTTTTCAACCAGATTTTTAGTTATGTATAATCCTAATCCGCTTCCTTGAACTTTTCGTGTTAGTGGATTATCAATTCTTGAGAATTTAGTGAAAATCTTTTCATAATCTTTTTCGTCAATTCCAATTCCTATATTTGTTACAGAGATTTCTACGTTGTTATTTTTTTGAGCTGAAGAAATTGTTGTTGTTGAATTTTCTGATGAATATTTTGCACTGTTTTCAATTAAATTTGTCATAATTTGTTGGAACTTATCTTTATCAACGAAAATTTTCGGTAATGTTCCATCATATTTAATATTAAAATTATGGGTTGGATATTGGTTTTTTACAATCATTACGGTTTGTTCGATAGTTGGTTTTATATCTGTTTCGTTAAAGACAAGATGGTTATTTGATTTTTGCAATTTTGTTACTGTTAGCATATTTTCAACAAGATGAATAAGTCTGTTGGATTGTTCTTCAATAATTTTAATGAACTTTTTTTTGCTTTCATCATCAAGTCTATCCCAAGATGCCAGCATTGTCTGAGAAAATCCTCTAATCGAAGTTAATGGAGTTCTCAATTCGTGGCTAACTGTTGATATAAAATCTTCGTAATTTTGTTCTGTTTCTTTATTATCCATATTTTGATTATAGCAAAATTCCTTTAAATAACTCTAAAATTAACATTATTTTAAGAGTTAAGACATCAGTTATCAGAATGATTGATTTCTTGAAAAATAATATTAAAATTGTTGTATGAAAAAGATTTTAACAGGTATATTTATCGTATTATTTTCGGTGTTTTGTATTGCTCCAAATGTGAAGAGTGCAGAAAATCCTGCCGTGTCTTATCCTGAAGATGTTGATACTCAAGATATTGCAGAGGATGAATATACTGAAGATATTGATATTGAACAAATGTATCGAGATATGCCTGTTCCAACTTTTAAATATGTTCATGACATTGACCCTGGAGAGTATCAAGATACAATGCACTCAACTTGGTCGCCATATCCATTATTTAGACTTACTGCTCCTTTGTTTTTTAAGTCTGTTGCAATTGAACCGGGGTATTATCTTTTAACTCCGAGAGAACACAATGGGGCTTGGTATATGCTCTTTAAAGAGGCCGGAAAGGTAAAATATATCGTGCCTTGTTATAAAAAAGAAATGGTTCCGATGGATTTTTACAAAAATAATCTTCCGCAAATCAAGTTGACAAAAACTCAACTAATTAGGGAGAAAGCTCTAAAATTTGTCGGAAAGCATGTTAAAAGTTCTAAACGTGAACCAATTCCTGATACATATTTAGAAGCAACTGATTTGGATAATAATTTCATCTCAATTATTGTTTATTGGGGAAATTATAGGTATTATTTTGTGTTAAGGTCAGTCCAATTGTAGTATTTATTTTTTGAATATATTATTATAGGATGGAATAAAAATTGTAGGAGGAAAAATGAAAACTATTATAAAAATGTTTATGGCTTTAATGGTTGTATTTGTGGGCTTGGCTTCTTTTGCAAGTTTTGGGGATTTTATTAATCCAAACTTGGATGTAACCGAAGTTCGAGCAAGCCATATTCTGGTTAAAACCAGACCTGAAGCTGTAAAAATTAGAAAAGAAATCGTAAATGGAGATATATCTTTTGAAGATGCCGCAGAAAAATATTCTCTTTGCCCATCGGCTGCTAATGGCGGTGATTTGGGATATTTCAAAAGAGGTCAGATGGTTCAACCGTTCTCAGATGTTGCATTTGATTTAAAAGTTGGTCAAATTTCTGATCCCGTTGGAACAAAATTCGGATGGCATTTGATAAAAGTTGTCGATAAACGATAAAAATTTTTTTTAATATAAAAACTCTAAAATCGGTGATTTCAAAAGAAGTTATCGGTTTTGTTTTAGGAACTTTTTATCATGGGTCTTTTTTTGAATTCTTGTTTATTGTAAAATCTTTTTATGGATATTCAAGATGTTAAGGATATTTGGGATAGGGTAAAAGAAGAGTTGGAAGCAAATCTTCCTGACCATATTTTTTGTACATGGATTACCCCTTTAGAAGCTGTGGATTATGAGAATAATACGCTTGTGCTACTTTCTCCTCATCCGATGGCTGTTGATATTTTGAAGAAAAATTGGACAGATAAAATTAAAGAATCTGTTCGCAGTGTTTTGGGTGATGGTGCAACTTTTTCTTTAACTTATGATTCTGAATTTGCAGATAAATATATCAAAGCTCGTAAGAAAGAATTATCAAAAATTGTTGCAGGACAAACAGAAGAAGAACGTAAAACTGAAACTGCTAAAATGTCTTTAGCACAAATGCAATCAAGTGCGAATTTGAATTTGAACTTGAAGTTTGAAAATTTTGTAGTTGGTGAAAATTCAAAATTTGCATATAACGCAGCATTTTCTGTTGCAAATAATCCGTCTAAAAAGTTTAATCCATTGTTTATTTATGGTTCATCAGGTTTAGGCAAAACTCACCTTATGCAAGCAATTGGACATTATATAATTTTTAACAAACCTGATTTAAAAGTTAGGTATGTCCGTATGGAAGAATATTTTAATGAATGGATGAAATGTTTTCAGTTGAATGACTTGCCTAACGGGAAGAAAAAACAGTTTCGTAATAATTCTTTGATGAGAAAATTCCACCAAAAATTCCAAAATATTGATGTCCTTTTGATGGATGATATTCAGTTTATTGAGTCAAAAATGAAAACAATGGAGGATTTTTTCTCTACTTTTGAAGCTCTTTATACGAATAATAAACAGATTGTTATTGCATCTGACAGACTTCCAAAAGATATTCCTACCTTGGATAACAGACTTAGAACACGTTTTGAGATGGGGTTAGTTGTTGATATTGTTCCCCCTGATTATGAAACAAGATTTGAAATTGTAAAAGCATATGCTCAAGAGTTAGAAGTTGAAACAGATGATGATGTATTTGCTTATGTTGCCGAAAATTTTGTTAATAATGTTAGAGAATTGAAAGGGGCATTTAATAAAATCAGTGCCTATGCAGAATTTTCCGGTACCGGTTTAACTTTGGATTTGGCAAAAAGAGTTTTAAATTGTGAAGCCAAGAAAAAAGAAATTACTGTGGCAACTATTGCTCAAAAAACGGCAGATTATTTTGACTTGACCGTTAAAGATTTAAAAAGTACGGCTCGTCAGCAAAGAATTGCCCACGCAAGACATATTGCAGTTTATTTGGCTAGAGAAGTTTTGCAAATGAGTTATGAAGCAATCGGTGAGTTTTTCTCTAAAAAACATACAACAATTATGTATTCTTGTGATTTGGTTGCAGATAAACTCAAAACCGACGAAGATTTGAAAATTAGTATTGAAGAAATAAAGGCTTCTTTGAGGAATTAATTTATGTACGATTATATAAACGGAATTTTTACATATAAAATGTCTAATTCAAAAGGTAATTTTGCAACTGTTCAAACTCATGGAGGAGTTGGATATTTGTTTGAAATTATGGATAGAGATTTTGCAAAACTTCCGGAGGAAAATTCTGAATTAAAAATGTATGCGGTTTTAATTCATAGAGAAGATAAAATGAGCCTTTGCGGATTTTTGAAACGTGAAGATAGAGATATTTTCAATGTTTTGACTTCTGTTTCCGGTGTTGGTTCAAAAATGGCACTCACACTGCTTAATTCTTTTGAAGTTTCTGACTTGGTTGGTTTTGTACTCGATGGAGATTACAAGGAACTGACACGAGCAAAAGGTGTTGGACCTAAATTGGCTCAGAAAATAATTTTAGAACTTAAAGACAAATTGAATTCTTATAGCAATATTGCATCTCCTAAAAATAAAGGTTCTGTCGGAGCTGTAAAATCTCAAAATTCAGAAGATGCTCAAATGGTTCTGTTGTCTTTGGGTTATGAAAAGGATGAAGTAAGTAACGCAATTTCTTCTGCTTTAAAAACTGTTTCAACGGATGCAACTGCAGAAGATATTTTGCGAGAAGCATTGAAAGTTCTTTCAATGTAAGTTTTATAGGAATAAATATTATGATTTATGATAAAGAAGAACGAAAACCCCAGATATGGCTTTGTGGAGCACATTTTATAAATGATATTTATACCGGATTTTTAAATCCGATTATGCCGTTCATTGCGGAGCAGGTTAAAATTTCGATGCCTGTTGCAACAATTATTTTAAGCTGCTCTCATATTTTTTCATCATTGTTACAACCGTATTTCGGATTCTTTGCAGATAAGATGAGAAAAAGGGCGATGATATTTTGGGGCTTAATTTCTACTGCGGTATTTATTTCTTTTGCTCCGGGCATGAAAAGTATTCCATTTTTGATTTTATTTATTATTTTAGGAAGTTTGGGTTCAAGTCTTTATCATCCACAATCTTTGGGATTGGTTTCGAAATTTACAACTTCTAACTCTGCAAAAAATATGGGAATATTTATTGCAATGGGTACTCTTGGTTTTTCAATGGGACCGTTATTATCTGCATTTACGGCTCAGTATTTCGGGTTGGATAAAATGCACATTCTTGCGATTTTAGGTGTTGCATGGGCCGTTTTAATGTTTGCAATGGTTCCTAAATTTTCGGATGAAAAATCAATCAAGGTTGATATAAATTTAAAACAAGCATTTTCGGATATTTTGACTAACAAAAAGTTAAATATTTTAAATGTAATTGCAATTTTGAAATCTTTAATGACAACATCATGCTCAATCTTGTTACCTTTCTTGTGGAAAGCTGAAGGGTATTCAAAATTCCAAATAGGTGCAGCGTTGTTTGCATTTTTGTTTCTTGGAGGAATTGCATCATTACTTAGTCCAAAATTTGAACGCAAAATTGGGACTGCAAATGTATTTTATTTCTCAATGATTACAACTTGTCCTTTGATGTTGTTGTTTATGTTGACATACAAAACTATGCCAATGGTGTCATTTGCAATATTTGCAGTGATAGGTTTTGTTACTATGTTTGCAACTCCGGTTACTATGAGCATGGCTCAAAAAGTTTTGCCACAGTATAAAAGTATTATTGGTGGTTTTATAAACGGATTTTCTTGGGGCGTTGTTGCAATTGTTATGTCTATAGTTGGTTATGTCGCTCAAGCAACAAGTATTGTTCCTGTTTTGATGATAATTTCTATTATTCCGGCTGTTTCATCTAGACTGGTAAAATACTTATTCATAGAACAAGAATAAGTTTATAATTAAAAATCAAAAATAAAAAAGAATTAAGAAACAACGTCTAAATGTTTTTGACTTTTAGTAGTATCTGGTTTTGGAGTAATAAGGGTTTTAAAAGTTTTGGATAACTTCTTTAAAAAACTTTTATTGTTTGAAGAAGCTATATTCTCTTTATAGTTACCAAAAAATTCGTTAGGAGAAGCAGAAGATCTAGACTGTGATTTGGTACTATTATTCTCTGCCCCATATAAATTATTAGAATTCGCATCGAAATATCCAATTCCGGAAACTAACATTTACCTAACCCCAGTTTTTCTGTATCGCTCAACAATTCTATAACAAAATTTTTAATATTGCAAGATTAATTTATAAACTTTTGTGAAAAAATTGGGATATTAATTAGCAAAAATTTCTTTTTAGGAGCATTATAGTTAGTATGAGTATTAAAATAAATAGTATTGCCCCAAAATTGGCAAAATATCAAACTGTAGTTGATAAAAGATTAGTTCGTGGGAGAGCTGTTACATCTCCATTTCGATTGTATAAAATGAAGCAAGCAGGGATTACCCAAGTAATTGATTTGCGCGGTTCGTCTTATGTAAAATGACCAATAGAAAAATTTTTCTGCAAAATGTTTGGAATAAAGTATAACAATTTGACATATCCGCTTGATGCAAATGTTGTTCCTGAACATACGTTTTTTGAAAAAGTAAATAATGCAATTGTAAATAATAATGGCAAAACATATATTCATTGCGGGTCTGGAAAGAAAAGAACCAGCGTATGCGTTGCAGTGTATGAAAAATCTCATACCCTAAAAACTGATGGGCAGATTATTTCAAATGTTTTGAAGACTGGATTTGAGGAACTGAATCATGGGAAATATGGTCCAAAACGAGATAAATTACTGCATATTTTTAAAGATTTAGCTAAAAAATATTTTCCGGAGCATTTTAATTAACATAAATGATAAATTTTACTTGAAAAATTTTTTCTTTCATGTAAGAATAATTTCATACGGTTAATCCGTTGTGAAAATTAATAGGTATGGCAAGGTAGCTCAGCTGGCTAGAGCGTTCGGCTCATACCCGAGAGGTCGAGAGTTCGAGTCTCTCCCTTGCTAATAAAAAAGAGGGTTTTAAGACCCTCTTTTTTTTTGTGTCATATGTTTAAAAATAAGTAAAGAGACACGAACTTGGATGTTTTTCGTGCAGCTCAAAACATCCAGAGTTAATCCATTCGGATATCCTCATCTGCAAGGCTCGTGTTGCTCGCCTGCATCTGAGAAGAGTCTCTCCCTTGCTAATAAAAAAGAGATAGATTTATCTATCTCTTTTTTATTTGTTTTGGGGTATTGATGAGAACTCTGTGTTTAAATGTAATTTTGGACAAATGTCTTTGTGTTATATTAACAACAAAGGAGAAATGTAATGAAGATTGGTGTTGTTGGACTTGGTTTGATTGGTGGTTCAATTTATAGAGATTTAATTAAGCTCAATTACGATGTAATTGCAGTTTCGCAATCTCAAAATGGTAACGGAATTTATAAAGATTATTCCCCATTAAAAACTTGTGATGTTGTTTTTGTCTGCTCTCCAATGAATAAAACTCTTTCTATTTTGGACGAGTTCGAAAAGGTTCTTCTTCCGGATACAATTGTTACGGATGTTTGTTCGCTTAAACAATTTGTTTCCGTAAAAAAACGTCCTTATAAATTTATTCCATCTCATCCGATGGCAGGAACGGAGCATCAAGGGTTTGAAAACTCTATGGAGGGTTTATTCAAAGGTAAAAAATGGGTTGTTACGCCTGTTTGGGGAAATGAGGGAACTTTACTTGAAATAATTGAACAATTGGGGGCAACTCCTGTTATTACAACTCCTGAAAAACATGATGAAGCTGTTGCTTTAATTTCGCATATGCCGATGTTGATTGCCCAAGCGATTTTTAAAACTGCGAGTGAAAATGAATTGGCTCTAGAGATTGCTTCTTCCGGATTTAGAGATATGACAAGGTTAGCGATGTCTAATGTTGAAATGGCAAATGATATGATTCAGATGAATTCTGAAAATATTCAAACAAGTATTTTGAAATTATACAAATCAATTGGCGACTTAACTAACTCGGATTATCTTTCTCAGATAAAAGAGATTAAATTAAATCGCCAATTGATGTTTTTATAAGTTTTAGGAAAATTTCTATGTCGTTGTTTTTGGTTTAGAAGCCCATATCTAGCACATCATCAAAGCCTGTTGAGTGAGAGAACATATCATCTATTCCTGAGGAATGAGTTAATATATCATCTACTTCAGAATGTAACGGGTCAAAAACATTATTTGATGGATTATGTGCGAAAATGTTATCACTTGCAGCAGATTGAATCATTAAATCATCAAAGTCTTGTTCTTGTCTTTTTCTTAATGCTTCCCTTTCTTTTTGCTGTTTGGCAAACATTTCGTCCATTTCTTGTTGTCTGATTCTTGCAGCATCAGCTTCTCTTTGTGCAATCATTTCATCTAATGCTTTGCTTTCGTCTGTAGCTGCTTGAGTTGCTTTTGTTTCCGGCAATTTTTCAACAACTGGTTCTTTTGTTTGCTTAGGTGCAGTTGGTTTAGCTGCAACTGTTTCACCTTGCTTTTTAGCTAAGATTTCTTCTGCTGTTGGTACATTTGATTGTGTATATTCTTGCCAAGCTGCATCCATTTCTTGTTTCTTTTTAGCAGAAGGTTTAGGTGTAACTGCTTCTGTTGCAGGAGCTTTTGGAGCCTTAGGAGCTGATGCCGGTGTCAAATTTGATAAATCAATACCGTGTTTGTGTTCATATTTTGCAATATTCAATTCTTTTGTAATTGTTCTGCCATCAGGTGTTTGAATTTTAACAATTTTACCATCTTTAAGGGGTAATTTTGCACCATTACGTTCAAATAAGCCGGTCAAACTTGTGTTT
>CALAWF010000021.1 GCA_937894665.1 uncultured bacterium
GTTATTACAACAGACATTAAGTCATCCGGCAATGTTGCAATCATTTTTTGCAAATATTCAGGCTTAATTACTCCCATAGCTTGAATTGTTTCGTCTTTTTCTCTTTCTCTGCTTATTATGTGAGTATAAGCATCTGCACTAAATTTTTCATAATACTTTGGTTGAGCACTTGTGATAGCAAGTGTCAAACGTCTTTTTTGCTCCGGTTGAAGATTCATAATTGCTTGCTTGTAGTTTTGGTCGCCCATTTGACTAATCTGAACAACCATTTCTTGTGCATTTCCTTGTGCCTCTTCACCTGTAACGCTCTCAATTATTTGTTGTAAATAGATTTCAGGAAGAGATTGCAAATTTTTTAGTACAAGATCTTTATCCATATCGTGGCTTGTTAAAAGTTTATCAAGTTCTTTTTCCGGCATATTTTCAATAATTTCTCTTTCTGAAAACATTTGCATAACAGTTTTAACCAACTCTTCCATTGGGATATTTTTCAACAAATCCATCAAGTTATCTTGAGTAAAGAATTGAAGTCCTTGTAACAAGTCATCTGTTTCTAACATTGGTAAAAGTTTATCCAATTGTTCAGAGTTCATGGATTGCATAATAATCAGTTTATTTTCAGGGTCTGCAAGTTGGAATAATTCAATTAATTGTGCAGGATCAGAAAACATATCCGCAGCAAGTTGAATAGCCGCTTGGTTTCCTTGAGCTGCTTCTGCTTGTAAAATTTCTTCAACAGACTTATCTGCATAAGTTTGCAGTCTTGAATCCGGTATATTCAACCGTGTTTGCAGATATTCTAATGTTGAAATTGCTAATGACATGTCAAAACCTCAGAGTACTCTTTTGTATAATTTATCGGATTAATTTTGCGGAAAGTTTAATAATTTGCTATAATTGTAACATTAAGTAATAAATCGGTATAAACTTTATATAGTGTACTTTTTACCTTAAATAAAATTGTTAACTTCTGTAAAAATTTTTCAAAATTGTAACAAAACTTCATGGTTTTTGGTTTTTATATAAGTAAGGGAAATTAACATAAAGGAATGGAAAAATGAGTTTCGATGTAAATATTGGACGGGCTCAACCGGTAATTAAAGCAGCTGCTAATATGAACAACGACGGCGGAAGTGGCGGCAATACCGGATATATGATGCGTGGACGGAAAAAACAAGAACACAAAGAGGGAAAAAGTTTATTTGATTCTGATTCAATGGTTGATTCTTTCGAAATGGTTTCTAAACTTCCGAGAAAAGATTTTGAAGAATCTATGGGATTAAAAAATTCTTGGTTAGAAAACTTTGTTTCTAAGTTTACAAAATAAGACATCTCCTGTTTTTTTGATATAATCAAAGAAAATACGGGAGATTTTTTATTATGAGAGATGAGTTGTTATCCATTTTGGAAAAAAACAGCAGAATTGATTTTAACGAACTGGCTATCCTATTAGGTACTACTGAAGAAAAAGTTTTAGAAGAGATTTCAGCGTTAGAAAATGAAGGTATTATTTGCGGTTATCACACCCTAATAAATTGGGAAAAAACTTCGATTGAAAAAGTTATGGCATTAATCGAAGTCAAGGTTACACCTCAACGTGGACGTGGGTTCGATAATATTGCAGAAAGAATTTATAATTATCCGGAAGTTAAGGCAGTGTATTTGATTTCCGGCGGATACGATTTGATGGTAATTTTGGAAGAAAAAACATTAAAAGAAATTGCAAATTTTGTATCTGACAAACTTTCAACCTTGGATTCTGTTTTGAGCACAGCAACTCACTTTATCCTAAAAAAATACAAAGACCACGGGACTGTTTTGAACAAAGAAGACAAAGACGAACGTGAGGTAATTACTCCATGAGGAATTTTCTATCAAAAACAGTTGTAGGAATTAAACCATCAGGGATTAGAAAATTCTTTGACCTAGTAAGTGAAATGAAAGATGCAATTTCACTAGGGGTTGGAGAACCTGACTTTGATACGCCATGGCATATTAGAGATGAGGGTATTTACGCACTTGAACGAGGTAAAACGTTCTACACTTCTAATGCCGGATTGAAGGATTTGAGAATTGAAATTTCAAACTTCTTAAATCGTTCTTATAATTTGAACTACAATCCGGATGATGAAATTCTTGTAACCGTTGGAGGTTCAGAAGCTATTGATATTGGTCTTCGTGCCGTAATTGACGCTGGAGATGAGGTTATTATTCCGCAGCCTTCTTATGTTTCTTATGAACCTTGTGCCGTTTTGACAGGCGCAAAGCCTGTAATAATTAACTTGAAAGAAGAAAACGAATTCCGTCTGACAGCAAAAGAATTAGAAGACGCAATTACAGACAAAACAAAAGTTTTAATTCTTCCATTTCCAAATAATCCGACAGGTTCTATTATGGAACAAAAGGATTTAGAAGAAATTGCAAACGTTGTAATTAAGCATGATATTTTGGTTATGACAGATGAAATCTACTCCGCTTTAACCTACAAAGAAAAACATGTTTCAATCGCAGAAATTACCGGCATGAAAGAAAGAACTATTTATATCAACGGTTTTTCTAAAGCGTATGCAATGACAGGTTGGAGATTAGGGTACGCATGCGGACCAAAAGAAATAGTTAAGCAAATGACCAAAATCCACCAATTTGCAATAATGTGTGCCCCAACATCAAGCCAATATGCCGCAATTGAAGCTATCAAAAATGGGGATGAAGATGTTAAAATGATGCGACAAGCGTATAATCAACGCCGAAGATTTTTGATGAATGCTTTCAAAAAAATGGGATTGCAATGTTTTGAACCATTTGGAGCTTTTTATGTTTTCCCTTGTATAAAAGAATTCGGCTTGACAAGTGAAGAATTTGCAACAAGATTTTTAAAAGAAGAAAAAGTTGCACTTGTTCCCGGAACAGCTTTTGGGGAATGTGGAGAAGGTTATTTGAGAATATCTTACGCATATTCTCTAGACAACTTAAAACTCGCTCTTTCTCGTTTGGAAAGATTTATAACAAAATTGAGAGAAGAAAAACGTATTACAAATTAGAACAAATATCTTGGTAAGACGATAGAACTCTCAATATATGCAAAGAATTATCAACTATAATAAACCAGATACCTCTTTTTAATTACGTAAAACCTTACATTTTTATAAGTAAAATCTTTTCTGATTGTTCCAATATGGGGATTTGAGCATAAAAGATTAAATTTACCATAGAAAGTTTTTACTAGCTGCAAAGCTGCATTTTTATTATCTATAGCGATGTAATCTGCAATTAACAACATATCCTTTTGTGCTGCATTTTCAATGATTAGAGAATAATTATTCATATCTTTCTATCATTTCATTCATTACAGAATGCCCATCTCTATAGTTCCCTTGTTCAAGGTCAGATAGCCCAACTTCAATATCTTGGTTCAGTTGAGCAATTCTGCTTTGAGAAATGCCGTCTTTTGCCGCTAATAATCTTAATGCTTCTCGAATAACTTCACTGACAGAGTTATATAGACCGGTTGCAACTTTGTCTTGGACAAATTTTTCTAAAGTTGGTGTAAGAGATATGTTCATAAACTCACCTTTATTTTAATAACATAATATAGCTATATTATAACAATTTTTGTTATTTTATGCAATTATTCAAGCATAAATATTTACAAGACAAAATATCATAAGCCAAAGAATTAAACCTTACAACCTAGAAAAATAGGCTGTTGCTTTATCTGCTCTAACAAAATTAACCTCTGGGAATCTTCGTTGCAAATCATCGATGATTTTGTAATAAGCATCATTAACAATAACATGTTTAATTCCGCTATCTTCAATTAACTTTGATTTTTCTCCAACAAGGATAAATGAGCCATTGCGATATGCACACCCGCCGGAGGTGCCTAAACCAGCTCCCACACCTTGAATTAGGTCTTTAGGAATAGCAAGAGGTGCGGTAAAGAAATTTTTTGTTTTGTCTATACCATTAGATAATAGAAAATTTAATTCGCTTAACTGTTCTGAGAGATTTCCTTTTGCCATACCATGGGCATCAAATTTTTGTCCAATTTCTCCAGATAAAGAGTTCAAATAAACCATTGCATCAAGATTAACATCTGAAGAAGGTTTAATATTTGGGAAAGCCTTTTTATATAAAGCCTTCAGTTCGCCTTTGTCAAACCCTTTAGCGATAGTAGAACGATCCAAAATTTCGCAAGCACTTTTTAAGTCTTTCCCCTCAAGTTTAATAAATTTATCCAAACTTGATTCGGGCAAAACTTCTAATATATACGGATTTTTAAGACTAAATTTAATTTTTGCAGGTAAGTGTTGAGTCCCATTTGTTGAAATTGGTAACCCTTTTTTAATTCCCGCTAAAATTACTTTTCCTAAATTTCCCATTATATATAATAAAACATTTAACGTTTAAAAATTGCTAAACGTGAAGAATAAAAACGCAGGAGAAAATTGTATATAAACAAAGATATTGCGATATAATAAAGGAAAGGAATTTATTAAAATGTATTATACTTCGACATACAAATCTCCGGTTGGAGAATTAACACTTGCTTGTGATGAAAAAGAAAATATTGTTGGACTTTGGCTGAAAGGGCAAAAATATTTTTTAGATACCGTAGGGTCGGAAGTTATAGAAAATAACGAGTGTAGGATATTTAAAACAGCTAAAAAGTGGTTAGGCAGATATTTTGCAGGAGAAAAACCTGAGATTTCAGAACTTCCACTTGCACCTATTGGAAACACTTTTAGACAAAGAGTTTGGCAAATCCTTTGTAAAATTCCATATGGCGAGGTTTGGACTTATGGAGATATTGCCAAAATTATTGCAAAAGAACGAGGTAAAAAAACAATGTCCGCTCAAGCTGTTGGCGGAGCAGTTGGACATAACCCAATATCCATAATTATTCCTTGCCATAGAGTTGTTGGGGCTAGTGGCAATTTGACAGGATATGCCGGAGGAATAAAAACTAAAATAGCCCTATTAGAACACGAAGGAGTAAATATGGAAAATTTATTTATTCCAAAACATAGCACTGCACCATAGTAATATATAACTTTGGCAAAAGCCAAGTAGGTACTTATGCCTCTAATGCTCAACACCGTTTCGCAAAGAGGCATAGCAACGAGAGTCGAACTCGCAATATACGAGTTCTTGTCAATATCTCCAGACAAATTAAAAAAGAGTCGATAAACGACTCTTTTTTAATTAGCGGAAGACGAGACTCGAACTCGCGACAGCCTGCTTGGAAGGCAGACGCTCTACCAACTGAGCTACTTCCGCATAAATATTCAATTGTTACTCGTTTATTTTACTATAAAACTTTTTTAAAATCAAGATTATTTTATAAATTTTCCATCTAATTCTAAAGTACTAGTATAAAATTCTCATAGTCTAAGGGCAAAATTTATTCTTAAGAATGGTGAAAAATACAGGCATGACAGTTTATTATATATATGTAAGTTCGGAGTGTCCAAGCACTTTTTCGGGGTTGCGACAAGATTTTTTCTTTTTGCGGTTTGGTTTAAAACCTTCGGACTTACACCTTAAATAAGAAAATTTTTCATGTTTTATAACTTCCGGTTTGGGCTTGTACTATTGCAAGACAAACCTTTTTATTTTATAATCGCTCCTGTAGAAAATATAGGAGTACACATTATGACAACAGAAGTTAGAGCAAGTCATATTCTTGTTAAAACAGAAAAAGAAGCTCAAGATTTATATGATGAAATTAAAAATGGCAAATCATTTGCTGAAGTAGCTCAAGAAAAATCACTTTGCCCATCAGGTCAAAATGGTGGGGATTTAGGTTTCTTCGGTAAAGGTATGATGGTTAAACCTTTTGAAGATGCTGCTTTTTCTTTAGAAGTAGGTGAACTTTCTCAACCTGTAGAAACTCAATTCGGTTGGCACTTAATCGAAGTTACAGGTAAACACTAATAGAATTTTAGTAGAGCCGATTTTTTGAAAAATCGGCTCTTTTTTAATTTAAACAATTGGAGCAAAATTTTGGATAACATTACTATTATAAAAGATTTTATGGCTAAAAATTCTCTTCGCTATTTGTTAGTGAATTCGACAAATGAATTTTTGGTTGAGTATAACACATTGGAGGAAAACTCCCGCTATAAGTTGACAAACTTTTCAGGTTCAACCGGTGAGGCTTTGGTTACTCCTGAAACAATCTATCTTTTTGTTGATGGAAGATACCATATTCAAGCAGATTTAGAGGTTAACCATGACAAAATTACTGTTGTGAAACTTCAAACAGGTCAAAAATATTTGGAAGAACTTATCAAACGTATTCCTCAAGATGAAGTTCTTGGAATGTTTTCTAAAAAGAATTCTCAAAATAAAATTGAAACAATTTCAAAATCTCGTAAGATTAAATTGCTGGATGTTGATCCTTTAGATTCTGAAATTGTGGCAGATAATTCAACGGATGTTGTGTTAGATGAAAAATATACAGGCAAATCTACGGCAAAAAAAATAGGTAGAATTTCACATCATTTGTCTCCTGATTCAGCGGTTTATCTTACAGATTTGGACGAGGTTTCGTACCTATTTAATATGAGAAATTTTTCTCAAAATTATTCCGCAAAAATCAAGGCAAAAGCTCTAATTTTTAAAGATAATGCAATTTTATTTACTCGAGATAAGATGCACACTTTAGATGATTTTTTGAAATCTGTAAATAAAAAAGTTTTTGTGGATAAGTCTTCAATTAACGGTTATGATTACAAATTGCTAGGGAAAAATGCAGTTCCCATGAAAAATAACCCTGTAAAACTTATGAAGGCGAAAAAAACAGATGCAGAACTTGAACATCTAAAAGGTGCTTTTTCCCGCACAGATAAAGCAGTTAGTGCCATTCGTGATTATATAGAAAATAACGATAATATTTCTGAATTTGATATTTCAAATAGGTTAGAAGAAGAATTTAAAAAGCAGGGTGCATTAGGTTTGAGCTTCAAATCAATTGTTGCAAAAGATAAAAATTCTGCACTTGCACATTATTCAAAATGTTCAAAAGATGAAGTTTTGCAAGATGGAAGCCTTGTTTTGATTGATTGCGGTGCGTATTTTGAAGGCGGTTTAGCTACTGATATTACAAGAGTTTTTGTAAAAGGAATGCCATCTCCATTGCAAAAGAAAATTTATACAACAGTTTTAAAGGCATTTTTAAGGGCTTTCAACTATACCAAAACACATTCTGAACGCCCAATGATGGGTTTCGATATTGATAAAGCAACTCATGAGTTTTTTAATTCACAAGATTTAGACGGTTTTGTTTTTAACCACGGATTGGGTCATGGAATTGGTATAAATGTCCACGAATACCCACCAAATTTGAGTACAAATGAAATAGCAAAGGTTAATTTGGAAGACGGGATGTGTTTTTCAATTGAACCGGGGCTTTATAAAGAGGGCTATTTCGGTGTAAGATTGGAAAATTCTTGTTACTATAAGGATGGACAAATTCATTCTTTTGTTCACATGAACTATGAAAATAAATTGATTGATTATGATATGATGACGGAACAAGAAAAGAACTGGCTAAAAGAGTTTGAGGTGAAGTAGTGGAAATTACAAGCGTAAATAACAATTTGGTGAAAGAAATTGTAAAACTACAGCAAAAAAAATACCGTTCTCAAAGTGGAAAATTTTTGCTTGAAGGATACAAAGCAATAAAAGAAGCGTTTGAATGTGGAATAGAATTAGAAAATATTTTTGTCGAAAAAAACAAAATAAATGATTATAATTTTGCCAAAAATATCGTAATTGAAACAACTGAACCGGTTTTGAAAAAGCTCTCTACAACTGAATCAGCACCTTCTGCAGTTGCTGTAGGGTTTCAAAAAAAATACGATAAAAACATCCTAAAAAATGTAAAAAAAGTTGTATTATTGGAAGATATAAAAGACCTTGGAAATCTGGGAACAATTATTCGTTCTTCTGTTGCTTTCGGAGCGGATGCAATTGTTTTGTATGGAGAAAGCGTTGATATTTATAATCCAAAATGCGTAAGAGCATCGGTTGGAAATCTTTGGAAATTACCGATAATTCATATTGATAATCTTGAAGATTTAAAAAAATTTTTTGAAGGATTTGAAAAAATTGCAACTCTTCCACGTTCAAATAACATGTTAAAATCTTTCACTCCAACACTTCCGACCGTTGTAATGTTTGGCTCTGAAGCAAATGGATTGTCAGAAGATTTGATAAAATTTTCAACAAATTCTGTAAAAATAGAAATGGCAAAAACGGTTGAGTCCCTAAATTTAGCAACTTCTGTTTCTGTGATTTTGTATGAATTGTTTGTGTAGGTCTAACAAAACAAAGTTTAACTTATTCGTTTAATATGCCACCTCACCCAAGTTGAGGAAAGTGTCTGAACGCAACTGTCATCCTGAGCAGAGCGAAGGATCTCTAGCTAAACGTGTTCAGCTCAACCCCTCACCCCTACCCCTCTCCCCAAGGAGAGGGTGAAATCTTAAGGAGATTCTTCGGGTAAATTTGCAAAATAATATTAAACTACCTACGCTTTATCATTCAGAATGACGTAAATTGGATGGGAGTTCGGGGGCATAGCCCCTGATGACTCGAGCCATTTGGTCATTCGTGTTTTTCTTTTATAAATATTTTCCCTCGCCCTTTTTTAAAGGGAGAGGGGGTAGGGGTGAGGGTTTTAATTTCTTTTTTCGTCGAAATAAAAAAGAAAAAGGGAACAATGGAAATATCAACCACTCCGAACCTCTCCCTCGGAGAGGAAAAACTGTACAAAAATGCCATCCTAAGCAATCTCAAACTAGGCATATTCGAACTAACCACTCTTTACTATAATAAAACAAGAAGAACAGGCAGATACCTGTTCTTCCTGTGCAATATTTTATTTACCATTCAACTATTCTTCACTCAAGCCTTTACGTTTGTAAAAATCTTCAATAAAGCCTGTATTGAATTTTCCACTCATAAATACTTCGTCTTCAATAATTGCTTGGTGGAATGGAATTGTTGTTTCAACACCGGTAACAACATATTCTTTCAAAGCTCTGTACATTCTACGACGAGCTTCGTTTCTTGTTCGACCCCAACAAATCAATTTACCAATCATTGAATCGTAATATGGTGGGATTGTATAATCTTGGTAAACGTGAGAATCAACTCTTACGCCAAAACCTCCCGGTGCTAAGTAGCCTGAAATTGTTCCAGGGTTAGGCATAAAGTCTTTTCTTGGATTTTCTGCGTTAATACGACACTCAATTGCGTGTCCTTTTAAGTGAATATCATCTTGAGTGTAGCTCAATTTTTCGCCAGCAGCTACCAAGATTTGTTCTCTAACCAAATCAACACTAGAAATCATTTCAGTAACACAATGTTCAACTTGAATTCTGGTATTCATTTCCATAAAGTACCATTTACCGTCATGGTCAAGTAAGAATTCACAAGTACCTGCACCTTCATAGTTAATAGCTTTTGCAGCTCTTACAGCAGCAGCACCCATTTCTTTTCTGGTTTCTTCATCAATTGCAGGAGATGGAGCTTCTTCCAATAACTTTTGATGACGTCTTTGGATAGAGCAATCTCTTTCACCTAAGTGAACAACGTTGCCAAAACTGTCGCCTAAGATTTGAACCTCAATATGACGAGGATTTTCCAAATATTTTTCAGAATAAACATCAGGATTACCAAAGAAGTTTTTAGCTTCTGATTGACACAATTCCATATTTAATTCTACTTCTTCGTCGTTACGGCAAATTCTCATACCTTTACCGCCGCCACCTGCAGTAGCTTTCAAAATAATCGGATAACCAACTTTATGAGCAAACTCTTGAACTTCTTCAACAGTTTTAACAATTCCGGTACCAGGAGTAACAGGAACGTCATTTTCAATCATAGTCTTACGAGCAGTAGCTTTATCTCCCATTTTTCTCATAGCTTCTGCTGTTGGTCCGATAAATTTAATACCTTGTTTTTCGCAAATTTCAGCAAAGTCAGCTCTTTCAGACATAAACCCGTATCCTGGGTGAATTGCATCCGCACCTGAAACCATTGCAGCTGACATAATTGCAGGAATGCTCAAATAGCTGTCAGCACTTTTTGCAGGTCCGATACAATATGCTTCAGTAGCTAATCTTACGTGCAAAGAATTTGCATCAGCTTGTGAATAAATAGCAACCGTAGGAATTCCCAATTCTCTGCAAGCTCTAATTATTCTAACTGCAATTTCGCCTCTGTTTGCTATTAATACTTTTCTAAACATTTTCCAAATATCCCTTATCAAAAGTAAGAAGTGAACAGTTTAAAAACCGTTCACTTCAAATACCTTAAATCATTATTCTACATACATAAGAACTTGTCCAAATTCAACAGGTTGACCATCTTCAACACAAATTTCAACAACCTTACCTGAGATTTCAGACTTAATTTCGTTCATCATTTTCATAGCTTCAACGATACAAACAACATCACCGGTCTTGATTGATTGACCAACTGAAACAAAAGCATCAGCATCCGGAGATGGAGATTTGTAGAAAGTTCCAACCATCGGAGATGTAATTGGAGAACCTTTTTTAGCAGGTTCAGAAGCTG
>CALAWF010000022.1 GCA_937894665.1 uncultured bacterium
GAACTTTACAAAGCGAACCGTTGAGCTGTGGCGAAACGAGTGAGTCCGTATGCGTCGGCGTAGCCGTTAGCTGTTTCAGTATCTCTAACTGAATGTGTTCGGATAGAGATTCTGAGGGTAAATTTGAAAAGTTCTATTTTTCTTTCAACAGTTTACCCCTCAGAATGACGAATTAATTATGTAACGAACTTATTTCCATATTCCCCTGTTCCTTATTGCCTTTATCCTACAAGACTTATCAACTTATTGACCTATAGACTTTTATTCCCTTATCCCTTAATTTATAGATTTTAAAAATCCTTAATATCTTGTAATTATTATTTATTTTTAGGTCTATTTATTCTATAATTCTACATATATAATAGATTTAAGGAGTATAGGGAATGAAATTTGTAATAAGCAAAGAAGATTTATATAATGGTATCAAAATCGTTGAGAGAGCTACTTCTCAAAAAGCTGTTCAACCCGTTTTATACAATATTTTGATTGAAACTTTAGAAAATAATCAATTACGTTTGACTGCAACTGATTTGGTTTTGACCGTAATTACAACAGTTGATGCTCAAGTTGTTGAAGCCGGTAAAATTACTCTACCTGCAAAAAAATTAAACGAAATTGTTTCTAAATTAGGTAATGATTTAATCACAATCGAAACAGAAGATGGCGGTACTAACGTTAATATTTCTTGCCAAAAATCAAAATTTGACATTATCGGAATTTCTGCTTCTGAATTTCCACCAGAAGTTTCAAATTATGAAATCGATGATACTAAATGTTTTGATGTTGAGTTAAAACCATTCTTGAAAGGTATTAGACAAGCTGGTTTTGCTGCTGCCGGTTATGAAGTAAGCAACCTTTTATCAGGTATTGTTTGTGATTTCTCTGATGGTGTTTTAGAAATCGCTTCTACAGATGGTAACAGACTTGCTCGTGTTAGAGAAAAATTGTCTAGCAGTTTTACAGAAGAAACTCAACTAATTATTCCTTCAAGAACATTGAATGAATTTTTGAAAATGTCATCATTTATAGATGAAGATACAATTAAAATTTGTAAAGATAAATCAACAATTATTTTCAAAACAGAAAAAACTTTGACAATATCAAGATTGTTGGATGGTCAATTCCCTAAATATAACCAGTTAATTCCTTCTGAAAGTCCAAAACAAGCAATCGTAAATGTTTCTCAATTGATTGCAGCTTTGGAAAGAGTTTCAGTTATGGTTAATGACAAAACAAGTATTGTTAAAATGTTATTTGCTGATAATGAATTGACTTTGTCTGCTGATACTCCTGATTCAGGTAAATCAGAGGATAAAATTGATATTCAATATACCGCAGAAGAATTGCTAATTGCGTTTAACTATAAATTCGTTTTAGATGCTTTGAGAATTATCGAAAGTGATGAAGTTATTATTGGTTTGAATGCAAGTTTATCTGCTACAGTATTGAAACCAAACAGTGATGAAGATTTCATTTGTTTGATTATGCCTGTTCAAATCAGATAATAAATTTAAAAATTTTTACCAAGGATAATCTTTTTTAAATTCCCAATTGTCTAACATCAGTAGTGCTGTACATCCAGCTCTATAATCTCCTGATGAATTATTTTTATTTTTGCAAGATACTTGAAGTCGTCCCACTTTGTTATCAAAATAACTATAACCATTTAAGACATTTTCTCTGGTTATTCCATTAAACCAACCATATGGACGTAATTCATATTCTTCGTTAGTTACAAAATAGAATGTATCATTTCCAATTTTATTGGGTTTAGCTTTGTTATTTATATCAATTAATATATATATTTTATCAGGTTCTGGGCGAAAAGATAATTCTGTTCCGTTAAGTGTTAAGTAATTTGCTCCATATTTGCTCATAGGCACTCCACATTTAGTACTTGAACCTTCTGAACATAAAGTTAAACCTTTGTAATATGGCATAATATACCTGTTTACAAAATTTTTTGTATTTTCTACACTTCCACGATCAATTTCCCAAGTTTCTATAGTACCATTTTCTTCTTCTGATAATTTGATGGCTTGCAATACTTCAGCATAAGCCTTTTTTACTCTTATTGCAGTACTTTTCTTTTGATAATTTGTCATCAATGTAGGAATAGTCATTGATGCTACAATTCCAATTATACCTAAAGTTATTAAAACTTCTGCTAAAGTAAACCCATTTTTCATATCTTCACCTTTAAATTAAATCTATACTATATTAACAATTATATAGATTTATTCTAAAGTTTCAATATATTAAATATATTTTAATATAGATTAAATATGTTTGAATAAAAATAGTATAAAAAATATAATTCAAATAATATGAAATCTAGACTAAATAAAGAAATTGGGAAAAGAATAAGTTTTTTAAGAAAACAAAGAGGATTAAGTCAAGAAAAATTAGCAGAGCTTTTGAATATTGCGACAACGTCATTGAGTTATATTGAAACGGGACGTGGTTTTATGACTTTAGCTACTTTGGAAAAAATGTCTCAGATTTTACAGGTTGAACCTTATGAAATTTTTCAATTTAGTTCTGTAAAAACTAATGATGAAATGTATGAAAATATTATAGAAAAATTAAATTTAATAAAGAATGATAATGAAAAATTAAAAACGGCATATATTATATTGAAAAATATTTTATAGTTTTATGCTAGAATAAAAATAAAAAAGATATTTTTAATAAAAGGAGTGCTTATGACAACAGAAGAAAAAGCAAACATTGATTGGGCAAATGTTGGTTTTGGTTATCACAAAACTGACAAAAGATATGTTTCAAATTACAAAGACGGAAAATGGGATGAAGGTACTCTTACAGAGGATTCAAACATTGTTTTGAATGAAAGTGCCGGAGTTTTGCAATATGCTCAAACTTGTTTTGAAGGGATGAAAGCTTATACAACAGTTGATGGCAAAGTTGTTGTTTTCAGACCTGATATGAACGCAAAAAGAATGGCTGCTACTGCAAAAAGACTTGAAATGCCGGTATTTCCTGAAGATAGATTTGTTGAAGCAGTTGAACAAGTTGTAAAAGCTAATTTGAAGTTTGTTCCTCCTTACGGTACAGGTGCAACTCTTTATTTAAGACCTTTTATGTTTGGTTCAGCTCCTGTAATGGGTGTTAAACCTTCAGCAGAATATCAATTCAGAATTTTTGCTTCTCCTGTTGGACCATATTTCAAAGGCGGAGCTAAACCTATTACTTTGACTGTAAGTGATTTTGATAGAGCTGCTCCACATGGTACAGGTCATGTTAAAGCAGGTTTGAACTATGCAATGAGTTTGCACGCTATTGTTACAGCTCACGCAAATGGTTATGATGAAAACTTATATCCTGATGCTTTAACAAGAACAAAAGTTGAAGAAACAGGTGGTGCTAACTTCTTCTTCGTAACTAAAGATAACAAGGTTGTAACTCCAAAATCTGATAGCATTTTGCCATCAATCACAAGAAGATCTTTAATGTATGTTGCAAAAGAATACTTAGGATTAGAAACAGAAGAAAGAGAAGTTTATTTATCTGAACTTAAAGATTTTGCTGAATGTGGTTTATGCGGTACTGCCGCTGTAATTTCACCGGTTGGTAAAATTGTTGACCACGGCAAAGAAATCTTATTCCCGTCTGGAATGGAAAAAATGGGAACAATTTCTCAAAAATTGTACGAAACTCTTACAGGTATTCAATATGGCAGAATTGAAGCACCAAAAGGTTGGATAAGAGTTATCGCATAGTTTATAATTAAATATAACTTGTAAAATAACACCGTGTTTTTTGAAAAATGCGGTGTTTTCTTATGTTTGGGAACAAATATTAAATTTTGTTACAAAACTAATCAATTTTCTAAAGTTTTCACAAAAATATTCCGATAGTGAATATGTAATTAGAAAACAAACTTTAAGGAGTGTAGAAACAATGTCTGAGAAAAAGATTATGGATGTAGAAGATTTAATGTTAGATTATGCAGAGATGACCAGTTTTGATTTTGGTTCATTATCTCAAGAAGAAATGAATACATTAAACAAGATTTCAAACAGTGAATATTCAAAGAAGCCTTATGCTTTCAAGTATGGCAACTTCAAGTTAACAGACTTCTTCCATTCATTGTTAACCGACGAGAACAGATAATAGCGTAGCTGAAGATTTTGGAGATATGTGATGACTATGGACGAAAAGAAAATGTTTGAAGCAGGATGTTTCTTACCTTCATGGACAGAAGAAACCGAGCTGGAGGCGATGCCGATTTCCCAAGTTTATGTAAGACGGAACAAAGATTTGCAAACTCTGGTTGGAGAATTAGACCAGATTAAAGAGCATATTCAAGATGTCCAACAAAGACAATGGAATTTAGCAAAACTTCTGCATTTCCATCAAAACGATTTCGTAAAAGAATAGAACGACTACCAGACTAATTCTTAGACAAATTTTGCCCAAAACAACTGCAACTGTTTTGGGCATTTCGTTTTATAAGGGAAAAGGAATAAGGTAATAGGGGAATAAGTTTGTTAAAAGGCAATAAGTCAATAAGTTGATAAGTCTATAGGTTAGTTAAAAGGAAAAAGGAATAGGGAAATAAGGGAATAGGTTCGTAACAGTTTCGTCATTCTGAGGGCTTTAGCCCGAAAGAATCCAGCTTTTATAAATATCTTCCCTCGCCCTTTTTAAAGGGAGAGGGGTAAGGGTGAGGGTTTTAATTCTTTTTTCATCGAAATAAAAAAGGAAAAGGAACAAGGTAATATTGTTCAAAATCTCCTCTAAACAGAGGATTAAAATGACAGGTTTAGCGGTTAAAATGAGAATGGGTAGATTATAAATACTTTTTGGGAGGGTGGTATGAATAAACTTTTTTCAAATAACGATGAAATATACTCTTACTTACCTGGAAATGATGAAATGTCCGATTCAATAACTCAAAATTGGACAGAGCAAGCTATTGAATGCTATCAAATTAATTGTGATTGCAAAAAATGTTCTTTAGCTCATGGACATTATTCTTTTATTTGCCAAATGCCAAAAGTTATTGATACTCTGCTTGAAACTATTGGAGAACCGGAAAAAGAATTAAAGACAGCTTAATTATAAATACTAGGGATATGTTCGAAAAATGTGTGTAATCACAACCTCGAACTAATTTTATAACCTAATCAAAATAATTTGGTTAGGTTTTCGTTTTTAAAGGTATAATTTTTTTATAATCTCATCTAATTCAATTTGTAATTGTTCAGTTTGTTCAATATCATTTGTTGTTAAAATTTTATCAACTAGTTTTATAATAGGTTGTTGTGCGGATTTTGGGATATTTGGAATAGGTAATTCTTCCAACGCACTTTTTAAAACTTTTAGAGATGGATAATTTTTTTGATAATAAAATTCTATTATTTTTGAATTTAAAATTGCTAAAATATACTTTATTTCTAGGTTTTCGAACCTTGGTATTAAGATATTACAACTGTTTAGAGTCAAGGTTTTGTTGTTGTCATATGCAAAAATGAGTTTGTTTGACACAAATTTGTAGAGCAATTTTTCACTTGCTCTGTAAATTTCTGTTGGTGCAACTTGTTGAAATTTTTCAGGTTCAAAACTAATGTAATTACGCTTTGGTAGAATTTTATACTTATTTATATCAGAACCTTTTAGGATAATTTCGTTGATTTTAGTTTTTTTATTGGAGATAAATTTTGCATTGTTTCCTGTAACTATCCCAAGAGCGAAAACTGCATTATCTTTGAGATACACGGTATTTTTCAGGTTTTTAAATTTTTGTATAATTTTGTATTCTTCATCTGTAATATCAAAACAAAAACTTTTTGGAGTGAGGTTTCTTTCTATTTTAATTTTGTATATTTTATTTGAGTTTTCTACAATCGTATTTTTTGTATAAAAATTGTTTTTATTTTTTTTCAGTTGAAAAATTATAGATGGACAGTGAACATTATCGAAAATATTGCCAAGATATTTGATGTATTGGGTAGAAGTTTTGTTAAAAACAATCTCTCTTATCAGTTGATGAGTTTTAACATTCAAAATAACTTCCGGTAAAACAAACGAAATAATTCCATTTGTTTTAGTATTTTCTAATGCTTGTTCAAGAATTACGTCATAAGATTCTATTGTTTTATTTTGAGTGGCGGATTTGTATTTATTTTTTAGTTCTTTTTTTTCAGATTCTTTAAAATCCACTCCCCAAGGCGGATTACCTATAACAAAATCGAATTTTTTTGTATTATTCCACTTTAGATAATTACTTTGGGTAAAATTTGAATAAAGAATTTGTGTATCTTCTATTTTGTACTTAAGTGCCATGTTTAAACGTGTAATTTTTATACTAAGACTGTCGATGTCATTTCCAAAAATGTTATCAACTTCTATGTTTGAAGGAAGTTGAAGCAGAAAATTACCTGTGCCGCAACATGGATCAAAGATATTTTTATTTTTGTAATTTTTGTTTATTTCAAAAACTTTTGAGATAAGATTTTTAACTGTTTTTGTTGGGGTATAATAGACCCCGTTAGCTTTTCGGCTGTTTAAGTTTCGGCAAGAAATGTATAAAAATCCCAGTAAGTCTTCATTTTTTTGATAGAAGAATTTTGTTTTGAAAATATCATTGTGTTTTTGTATAAAATCGAGTGCAAAGTTTTTGTCTTGAATTAAATCGTTAATTAGTTTGTCATATTGGGAATAAGAAATATTATTTGATAAAAACTCTTTAAGTATGTTTGTTGGAGATTTTTTTAAAAATTTTTGAGAAAAACATTGGAGCGAACATTCCGCAATGATAAGCGAAATTATGTTTTCAGATGGTTCAATGTTATTATTATCAAGGTATTCCAGTAAATTTTTTATATTTTCTATGTTTTTGTTATCTTGTGAAAGGTAGTCGCAGTATAGTTTGTTGCCGGAGATAAATTTTTTGTTGCGACGGCTTTTCAGGTTTGGATTTTTCCCGATTTGGATGTCGGATTTTAATTTTTTTATGTATTTAGAAGAAAAAATAGGAATTGGTGAAAATTCAATATCCGGTGTAATTTTTCCCAACTTAATCCAATTTTTACCCGTAGCTAAAGAAATAGACAATTCATCACAAAATTGAGCTAAAGTGTAGTTTTTTAGATTTTGTGCAGATTTGTTTTTCATACTAAAAAGTATAAATGAAAAAAGATTTTAAATTAATTATTTCACATTTCGTAAGTATTTATAAAAAGAGTCTTTTTTATGGCAAATTCAATTATATTAACTTATTCATTTTATTTCCTCATGTTATAATTGTTGCATGACATTGTATAGATATATTTCTTTGAATATTGTTTCTATAATTTCATATATAATGCTCTTATTAATAGTATTCACTTTTTATTTACAATTAAAATTTGATATATTATTTCTTACTTTAGAACAATTTTTTTCTGTATATACATTTTTTATCTATTTATCTATAATTTTTTTAATTATTTTTTTTGGTGAGAGTTATTTAAGAAAGAAATATTTTTTTCAAATTATAAAATTAAAATAGAAAATGATATTTTGAAAAATATATTTATAATTTTGTTTAATTTTGGTTTTTATTTTGCATTATTCAATATTGTAATATTTATTATTGCTTTTATATTTTTATTTTTTGTTTTATAGCAAATTTAATTATATTTGTTTGTTATTTGTCATTTTAAATCCTTTACTTTTAAATTTTTTATAATACCATTACTACATGAAATTTTTTAAATTAATACTTAATCTAAGAAAATAT
>CALAWF010000023.1 GCA_937894665.1 uncultured bacterium
CATTATATTGATATAATTTCTGCTGATATAAAATTGCCTTCTTCAACAGGTAAAAATACGTTTGAATTGCATCGAAAATTTTTCAAAGAATGCGAAGGGGTTCAAACTTTTGCAAAAATTGTTTTTGATAAAAATATTACTCGAGAAGAAATTGAAACTTGTGCAAAAATCGGTAAGGATTATGGAATTGAACTTGTTCTTCAACCTAAAATGATTGGAGATAAAATGAGTGTTGATTCTGATTTTTGCAGTTCAAATTTAGATAAATTTACTTCAATTTATCCGAATGTAAGATTGATTCCTCAGGTGCATAAATTTTTGAATGTGAGATAATTTTATTTAACCTTTTTTAAATCTTCATCTTTATCAAAAAGTTGATTTGCTTTGGTTAAATCGTTGTTTGCTCCATCAATATTTCCTTGAGATAGTTTTGCACAACCTCTCATTGTATATGCTGTTCCATCATTTGGATTGAGTTCAATTGCTTTATTGAAATCAGCTTCAGCTCCTTTATAATCTTCTAAGTCCATTTTGCAAATGCCCCTAACAATATAATAAGTTCCCTCTTTAGGGTTAAGAGCAATTGCTTTGTTAAAGTTTTCCAGTGCTTCTCTTTTTTGGTTAATTGAATTTTGGATAGATGCTTTCCAATAATATAAGTCCGATTCTTTCGGATATTTTTTAAGAGCTTCATTGCATTTGTCGAGTGCTTGCATGTAGTTTCCGCTATTTGCAAGCGTGCCTATTTGACTAATTGTTTCAATTGCTTGAATGTCATCTTTTGCTATTGCGAAATTATTGATTCCAAAAACAAGGCACAAAATTAGTGCAATTGATAGTAAAAATCTTTTCACCTCGAAAACTCCTAATATCTATAACGTATTAATTATAGCGTATATTTGTATAAAATTCTAGTTCGATATAACAAATTTTAAAGATTATTTTTGTTCGTGGTAAGATTAAATTATGTGCGAAAAAGGGATAAAATATTATATAAAAGAATTAATGACAATAGCTGCCCCAATTATTATGGGTAATTTAGGCTTTATTTTGATTGGTGTAGGAGATGTTGTGATTGCCGGAAGATATTCAACAGACGCTTTTGCGGCAATCAGTATTGCAACTGCTATTGTGAACTGTATTTTTACATTTGGAGTTGGACTTATTTCAAGTATTTCTCCATTGTTATCTAATTATCGTGGGCAAAATAAATCTATTAAAAAATATTTTTACCCATCAATAAGATTTTCGATGTTGTTGGCATTGATAACTTCGCTTGCAATTGTGGCGGTTGTTCCTCTCATTCCTAAAATGGGGTTTGAAGAAAAATTAATTGCTCCGGTGCAAGATTATATGTTAATTACGGCATTTAGTACTTTTGGTGCGTATTTGCATGCTTGTTTGAAAGAATTTTTGCAGGCGTACGAAATTGTTGTATTCCCAAATGTTGTAACATTCTTTTGTGTATTTTTGAATGTTGTTTTGAACTTAACATTTGTATTTGGGGTTGGACCAATTCCTTCTTTAGGGGTTATTGGTTTAGCGATTGCAAGTTTGTTAGTTCGTTATTTTATGGGATTTGCACTTTTAATATATTGCTTTATAAATATGACTTTCAGAAATTATAAAGAGAAAGAATATTATAGTAGCATGTTAAGAATTGGTATGCCAATTTCTCTTGCGGTGTTAGTTGAATTTGTTGCATTCAATAGCATTGCAATTTTGATGGGTAGAGTTTCCGGATTGTATGCGGCTGCTCAAAATTTGGTATGTACTTTGACAACTATTTCATTTATGGTTCCATTTGCTATTTCTAATGCTATTGCTGTTAAGGTTGGATTTGCTAATGGTTCAGATAACTACGAAGATTTAAAAAAATATTCATTCTTTGGAACAATGCTTTCTGTATCATTTATGATTTGTAGTGCAATTGTATTTTCATCATTTGCACCGCATTTGGTTCGAATTTTTACTGCAGATGCCTCTTTAGTAAAAATTGCTGTTCCAATAATGTATATTTTATCTGTATTTCAAATATTTGATGGATTGCAAGTATCATTGGCGGGAGTTTGCAAGGGAATTAAACAAACAAATGTTGTATTGTTTGCAAACTTTATAGCTTATTGGTGTGTATCAATTCCTTTGGGTTGTTTCTTAGCTTTCCATTTAGGTTTTATGTTGAAAGGTTTTTGGTTGGGATTGGTTTCTGCGGCATGTTTGTTGTGTGCAATTATGCTTTTAAAGTTGAAAAAATATTTCAATCCGGTTCACCAATAAACTAAAAACAAGAACTTAAAAAATAGTTCTTGTTCTTTATTTGGGGGTATTTATATATCGCTTATCAAGATTTATAATACGAAGAATAAAAGTGTAAACATGCAGCCTAGCGATGCAGCACTGAATAAAAACCAAGTGTGCATTACAGGATGTTGATAAGACCAAATTTCTTTAATTGTGCTAGTTGCGTTAGAAATAGTTCGCATGTTTTATTCTCCAAAAAATAACCTAATGTTTTATATATTCTATTTTCCATATTTATTAAAAATAGACATCACCTGTTTGGTTGATTATTAATTTAGTTTAGCTTATTATTGACTTATGCGAAATGTTGAATTATTGATGCCTGCTGGCAATTTGGAAAAATTAGAATATGCCGTAAGATACGGTGCAGATGCAGTTTATCTTGGAGTTGTAGATTTTAGCCTTCGAGCAATGAGAAAAGGTGAAATCATCACTTTAGAAAATCTTAAAAGAGCAATAGATTTAGCCCATAAACTTGGTGCTAAAGCGTATTTAACGCTTAATATATTTGCTTTTAATGAAGATATTAAACACTTGGAAGAAAGCATGGATATAATCAAAGATGCTAATCCGGATGCTGTTCTTGTGAGTGATTTTGGAATATTGAGATTAGTTAAAAAATATTTGCCGGATGTTGATATTCACATAAGTACACAAACTAATATTTTGAACTATGAATGCGTAAAATTTTGGCAAGATATGGGAGCAACTCGTGTTGTGTTAGCTCGTGAATTGTCAATTCCTGAGATTGCAGAAATTAAAAAACAAGTTCCTGATATGGAAGTTGAATGCTTTATCCATGGTTCTCAGTGCGTATCTTTTTCCGGAAGATGTTTGTTAAGTGATTACTTTACAAACGGAGAAAGAAAGGCTAATCATGGTAACTGCTCTCAACCTTGTCGCTGGAGTTACAAACTCGTTGAAGAAACCCGCCCTGGGCAATATTATGAAATCGCTCAAGATAACCGTGGTTCTCATATCTTGAGTCCGAAAGATTTATGTCTTGTTGAACATTTGAAAGAAATGATTGATGCGGGTGTTGATTCATTTAAGGTTGAGGGCCGTACAAAGAGTTTGTATTATGTTTCTGCGGTTGCAAAAACTTATAGAAACGCAATTGATGAAATTATGCAAAATCCGAACGCTGATTTGTCAAAATATTTCTTAGAACTTAAAAAAGTCGGAAATAGAGGTTACACAACAGGTTTTGCTTTGGGTGAAAATAAACCTGACAGTTATAGTTATGATATTTCAAAAGGTTTGGCTGGTGCTGATTTCTTATTTGAATTTAAAGGCATTCAGAAAAAGCATTCAGAAATTGATATGGCTTCAAACTCTGATGATAATTTCTATTTTGTAAAAGTTAAAAATAAAGTTTTATTAAATGATGAAGTTGAAATAATTACCCCAAAAGAACAATTTGTAGCTAAAATTGTTGAAATAATTGATGAAAAAGGCGATAATCAACAGTTAGCCAATACAAATGCCGATGTTTATTTGAGATTTGATAAAGAACCGGTGGATTATTCAATCGCACTGGCAAGAACGATAGGAGTAAAAGAGCATGTTTCTTAAACCTGATTACAATTTAAAAAGAATTTTTGATATTAATTTAGATGAATTGAAATCTCAAGGCATAAAGGCTATGCTTTTTGATTTGGATAGTACATTGATGGCTTCTAAATCTGCAAAGTATTCTGATGAAATTCTTGAATGGTTAAATACTGTTCGCAAAGATTTTTTTGTTGCGGTTGTTTCAAATAACAAAAATGAAGAATATATAGAAAAAGTTAGACAAATTTCTGATTTCCCATTGTTATTTAAAGCTGCAAAGCCTAATACTTTTGCAATTTCAACTTTTGTAAAAGAACTTGGTTATAATCCAAACGATTGTGTTTTAGTTGGAGATAGACCTCTAACAGATATTCTTTGCGGTAAAAAGTTTGGTTGCAAAACTATTTTGGTTGATTCAATTACTTGTGATACAGAATCTAAACTTGTAAGATTTGTTAGATTTTTAGAAAGATTAAGCATTCGTAAATAATAAGTTCTAAATCTATGGATTGAACTTTTGCTTGTTTAACTTCTTTTTACGAATTGTAAACAGCCTTAAATCCCCTAGTATTACCTTATTTGGGGTGTAATCGATTTAAAATGATACGATATTTCCGATTTTTGCCTTAAATTTGAAATTATGATACTATTTTAAGGAGAGCTATTGTAGGGAAATACATTAAATAGCTGATATACAAAACTAAGAGCTTTAATATAATGTTATTATCAAAGACTAAGATGGGTGGGAATAACGTGAACACAAATAATTATCGGAATGAAAGTTGGTTTGACAATACATTCGGCAAAAGAGGAAAGTTTGTATTAGGACTTCTTGTTGTTGTTTTGTCTGTAGGGATGATTTCTTGCGGATGTGGCGTTTTACAAAATTTGGGAGGAAATAAACAAGAGGAAGAAGCTCCTGTTGCGGATACTACTCCGGCTCCCAAAGAAGAAGTAAACGTCCCTTCTGATAACACTATTGATATAGAAGCTAACCAAGCAAGTAAAATGATTTCCTATGATGTTACTTCTATCGGTCGTTCAGACCCATTTATGCCATCCGATGAAATTAAAGCCTTTGAAGATGCAAAAAGATCTGCAATTGCAGAAGCTAATGCGTATAATTCTCACATTGCACAATTGAAGAAAATGAAAAATGTAGCTATAAGAGAACAAGATGATATAAGCCCATACAGCTTTAATCTTCCTGTTCCTCCAACATCATTGGCTTCTAGTAATTCAGCTGCTGCAAAAATTACAAGAACAAAAGTTGTTGGTATTATGTATAATAAAACTAATCCATCTGCAATAATCAATGTTGATGATAAAGATTACTTGGTAAGACAAGGGGATAAGATTATTGGTCAAGAATACAAAGTTGTTACAATTAATCCGTCAATAATCACTGTTACTTTAGGTTCAAACGTTTATTCTGCAAGTATCGGAGAATTATTCTCAAGAGATGATTTGAACGGAAAAGCAAATGATTTGTATAATTTGAAAAATAGATTTGGTGGAAGAAAAGGTTAATTAATAAGAAGAAAATATAAGCAGGAGCAGATATGAAAAGTAAAATAAGAGAAAAAATTATTGCAAGTGTTATGTTATCAGCTTTCGCTGTAACAAATTTGTCAAGTGCTGCATTTGCATTAGACGGCATGTTTGGTGGATTTGATGATGCTTCATCAAGACCGACAATAAGAACAACAGAAAGTTCTCCTTTGGATTTAGGTTCAAGTGTAAGAATTGCTAATGCAGATTCTGTAGTAAATTTGAGCTTGCGTGATGCAGATATTAAACAAGTTTTGAGAATGTTTGCGGATCAAGCCGGCATGAATATTATTTTCTCTCCAAGTTTAGAAGACTCTACTGTAACAATGGATTTGGTTAACATTCCATTATCTGAGGCTCTAAATTTAGTTGTTACAACTAACAATCTGTTCTATGATATTCAAGCCAATACATTGATTATTTCTAAAAAGGATGAAGCAATTTCTATGGCTAGAAAGGGCATGACTTTGATTCCTGT
>CALAWF010000024.1 GCA_937894665.1 uncultured bacterium
GTGGATTTTGTGCTTGAACTTGTTGACCTTGAGCAGTAATTGCCGGAGTCTTTAAATATGCCGGCATGAACATATCATTGTCATATGTTGTACCACTTGTTAACGGATTACCATAGTTAAAAACGGAATTAACGTTTGTATTATTTCCAGATATTGCATCCATTGGATTTAATGGAGCTAATGAATTGTTGTTTGTTGCTGATGTAATAGAACTAACTTGTGAAACCATAATTATAACCTTCCCTAATAAAATAAATTACCTTTAACCTAACCACTTATATAAAGTATTTTTGGATGTGAAAATTGCCTATAATTTCGAAATGTTAACAAAGTTTAACATATATAATTAATTTTGCCGATAATAGATTTTATGAGATACTAAAGATATGGAAAAGTCATTTTGGAGCATATTTAAAACATTTTTCAAAGTTGGAACGCTACTACTTGGCGGTGGATATGTAATCTTGCCGCTTTTGACAAGTGAACTTGTAGATAAAAAACACTGGATTACATCAGATGAGTTGTGTGAGTTTTACGCCCTTGGTGCCAGCCTTCCTGGGATTATTGCCGCAAATACTGCAATATTTACAGGGCGAAAACTTTTAGGCAGAAAGGGTGCAATTGCTGCAACGATTGGAATTGTTTTACCGTCATTTTTAGCAATCGTTTTACTTGCTTCAATTTTGAGTGAAATCGTTAACAAACCAAGTGTTCAACATATCTTTTGGGGTGTTGGAATTGGTGTAATTGCCTTATTATTCCTTGCCGTAAAAGAAATGTGGACAAAGTGTGTTGTGGATAAATTTTCAATATGTGTTTATCTTGTATGTTTAATTTTAGCGTTTACAAGAGTAATCCCATTGTCGTTAATCGTAATTCTTGCTCTTGTTTCAGGAATTATTTTCCAAAAGATTAAAGATAAAAGAAACGCTAAAAAGCAGGAAGGAGAAAAACAATGCTAAAACTCCTTGCTCAATTATTTTTACAGTTTTTCCATGTCGGGGTATTCTCTTTTGGCGGAGGATATGCAACATTACCGTTTTTGTATGATATTGCAGACAAATTCCACTGGTACAGTGCAAAACAGTTAACAGATATGCTTGCAATTTCATCTATCACCCCAGGACCTGTAGGGGTGAATGTTGCGACATTTGCCGGTTTCACAACCTCTGGAATTTTGGGTTCATTAGTTGCGACAACGGCGATAATTTTGCCTTCTTATATCATCGTAACAATAGTTTTTAAAGTTATAGACAAATTCCGTACAAATAGAAATGTCAAAGGGGCAATTAGAGGTTTAAAACCGGCAGGATGTGCTTTGCTTTCTGCTGTTGGAATAAAATTATTATTCACATCAAACCTACACCTTTTAGGTACCATAATTTTACTTGGCTTTTTAATTTTAAGCGTGAAGAAAAAACAAGACCCACTATTTTATCTTGGAATTTCTGCAATATTAGGATTTTTAATCGGTCATTTCAACTGGATTGGGGTTTAAAATTAAAAGTCTGATAGCATCAAATTATGCCCAAGGATTTATTAAGAATTTAATCGCACGCCCTTGGATATGTTCATTCATTGCATATTCGACTTTTTCAAGCGGAAGGGTATCTGTTATTAGTTTTTCAACTTCCATCTCGCCGGATGCGATATAATCCAATGCCATTCTAAAATATTTTGGAGTATGGTGGAAAACACTCATCAATTTTATATCACCATAGTGCATTTTTGTTGTGTCAAAAGTTACTTTTGAACCGGATTTACAACCTCCGAAGAAATGTACTGTTCCCCCAGGTCTTACGCATTCAAAAATTTGTTCCCAAATTTCTGGAAGTCCAACACACTCAACCGCAACATCTAGCCCTTTATGTTCATCCGAAAATTCTTTGAAAATTTTGACAGGATTAGGATATTTTTTTAAATCAATAATTTCGTCTGCATGAGCAAATTCCTCTGCAGCCTTGAGTTTCATTGGATTTCTACCCGCAACAATTACTCTTGCACCCATTAGTTTTGCAACCCTTGCAAACATCAAACCGATAGGTCCAATCCCAATAATCCCAACGGTATCGCCTTTTTTAATTCCTGTTCTTTCTGCACCGTGAACGACATTAGCTAAAGGTTCGCAAAAAGCTGCTCTTGAAAAAGGTAAGCTGTCAGGCAAATGAAGCATATTCTTTTTTACAATTCTGGCAGGAACGGTAATATATTGAGCATAAGCACCGTTTAGCAAATTTAAGTTTTCGCATAAATTGTACTCTTCTCTTTTGCAGTAAAAACATTCTCCACACGGTGCAGAATTTGCCGCAACGACTCTATCGCCGACTTTGAACCCTTCTACATTACGTCCGACACGTTCAACTATTCCGGAGAATTCATGCCCAAAACCGGATGGAATTTCTTTAATCAACACCGGATGACCACGTCTGAATGTTTTGACATCTGTTCCGCAAGTCAAAGCTGCCATAATTTTTACAACAACTTCGCCTTCTTCCGGAGGTTTAACCATTACTTCTTCAAATCTTATGTCTTTTGGACCGTAATATTGTATAGCTTTCATTTATTTTCCTTATTAATTTGCAACTTTTATGTATGCTTTTAAAATTTTGTTTTCAAGAGTGTCGTTGATTGCTTTTTGAACATTGTCTAACGGATATTCAGTAGAAAGTCCGCCAACTTTTACCTCTTTATTTTTTAATAGTTCATATGAATCTCTTAAATCCGCAGGGGATGGAGAGTAACTTCCAAGAACCGTTAATTCTCTATAATAAATTTCATTGTTTGCATAACCCATATTCTGTGGAGTGCTTGAAAATACCAAGATTTTTCCACCATCTCGAACATATTTTAACGCTGTAGGAATAGCTTTATCTGAACCTGAGGTCATAAATACTCCGTCAGCTTTTATACTTTCGCACATTTCAGTTACATTGAATGCTTCAATGCCAAGACTTTTCAAAAGTTCAACACGAGATGAAATCAAATCGCATCCGACAACATTCATTCCGAAGGCTTTTAACGCTTGTGCCATAAGGATTCCGATAGAACCTAAGCCTATAACTAAAGCGGTAGAATGTTCTCTTAGGTTTGCACGTTTAACCGCACGAATACAACATCCCAAAGGTTCATAGAATGCAGCTTCAGCGTTGGTTAAATTTTGAGGTTTTAGATAGGCAACATTTTTCAAATGTTCTTCTGAAACAAAAACAAGTTCGCTAAATCCCCCTGGGCGAATGTTTGTTTCTTTGAAATGTCGGCACATAGAAACATTGCCATTCTTGCAGTATTCGCATTTGCCGCACGGAATATGGTGAGAAGTGATAATTGTATCGCCAACTTTGAAATCTGTGTCAGAATCAATTTCAACAATAGATGCAACAATTTCGTGTCCTAAAACCGTTCCTTGTTTTGCTAAATGTTGGGTAAGTTTTACAATATCAGAACCGCAAAGTCCGCAGCCAAGAACCTTGACTAATGCCCCTTTACGCCCATCTAACTTTTCATCTTCTCTATTTTTTATAACAAGAATATCTTTTTCTATTTCTGCAACTTTCATATCGCCTCACTCTTTCACCCTGATTTTAGCACAAATGAGGAAATAGATGAAGAAGTTCGATAAAGGCAATAAGGAATAGGGAAATAAGGGAATAGGTTTTTTAAAAGTCTATAGGTCAAATAAGTTGATAAGTCTATAAGTTTTTTACAAGAGGCATTAAGGCACTATGGCACTAAGGTTTTTATGTATATCATTATGTAGGTTGGGGTTTCTCCACCAACGTTAAATGGACTACTTCGAATGCTGTATTTGCTCAGGAGGGAAATGTCGTGTTTTATTTACTCCTCCAACGTAACTATCCCTTTTGGGCAATTATGATGATTGGTGAATAGGTCAACTTTGCATTTGGATATTTTTTTGTGTATTTGTCGCAAAATTCTTTCACCTTTGTAATTGTCCAAGTCTTTTCGGATAGCGAATTTACTCCCGTTTTTTTCATATGAGCCAAAAGTTCCAGCGGAGTTTTGAATTTTAATTCTTCTGAAAATTGCTCACTATATAAAATTTTAAATCCCTCAACTTTCAAGATTTTTTCTATCTCTTCTTGAGTTCTGTATTGCAGACTTAGTCCGGTTAAATCTGTGATTTCTTTAAAATTATTCGGTGAAAAAGTTGAGAATGCTAAAATCCCTTCATTTTTTAGGTTCGATTTAATTGTTTGAATTGCTTTTTCAAGAGAAGGAAACCACTGAAACATTGCATTTGAAACTATCAAGTCGGCTTTTTTGGTTGGTTTGATTTTAAGAGCATTTCCGCAATAAAAAGTCGATTGTGGAATGAATTTTTGAACATAACTTTTTGATTTTTCAACCAAGTCGTTTGCCAAGTAGTTTTTAAAATTCAATTCTCTAGCCAGTTGTTTTGTCAAAACTCCTGTTCCGGAACCAAGTTCTAAAACATTTTCAAAAGTTTTTGAAATTTTGGTCAATTCAATCACCATTTTCATTGCCATCAACATCTGGACTGTGGCATTTTGGTCGTAATCTTGCATACTTTTTTCAAATTGTTTTTTTATGTGTTTATTGTCTATTTGCATTCTAAAAATTCATCCCAACTTGAATAATGGTAGAACGGGAAATGACCGTATGGTATTTTCAAAACTTTTACGGTGTTTTTGTTGTGGCTTGCGATTTGATTTTTTGGAGGAATAATTTTGTCAAATTCACTCACAATTGCAAAATTATAAAATTCCTTAGTCGTAATTTCTTTCTGTTCCTTGATTTCAGAGTATAAGTTTTCTAATTCTGATACTCTGTTTTCAATTGTTCGCTCTACTGGTGTTTTTTCGTATTTTTGAAATTCTTCTTCTGTTTGGAAAACGTTTTTATAAAATTTCCCTTCCAAACCAATTTTGGCATGTTTTAGGGTTAATTCAAACATTTTAACCGGAATTCCGAATTCATTATCCACCGGTGAAATTGTTCCGTTTATTGCCATTTTGTATTCAAAATCTGTAAATATATCTTTTAACAAATTAGCCACAAACACTCCCATAGACCAAGTTATGAGAAATTTGTGTTTGTATTGGTTTATGTTTTTTAACTCTTGCGGAATTTCAAAATTATTGTAGTCATAAACAAAAAGCACGTCATAATTGTTGCATTGCAAGAATTTGAACGGTTTTTCATCAAAACTCCAGCCTGCAAAAAATACGATTAGATTTTCATTATTCTGGTTGTTTAGCCAACAAGACTTCATCAATTTTCTCCTTCAAAATTTGTAATTCGTTTTCTTCAATTTCGGATGTCAAAGATAATCTTAATCTTGAAGTCCCAACAGGCACGGTCGGAGGACGAATTGGAAGTGTGAAATATCCATTATGGAATAAAACTTCGCATAAATCCACTGTATCTTTGTTGTCCCCGATAATAACAGGAATTATGTGGCTTTCACTTCCAAATTTCTTAGCAATAGAAAGCATTCTTTCCCTTTTGGGTTTTGTTGTTGGAAATTTATTTTCAATAATCCATTTTGAAAACGCTATATTTATAGGTGGCAAAGCGGTTGAAAAGATGAATGAGCGGGATTTATTAATTAAAAAATCAATCAAAATTAAAAATAAATTTTTACATAACAATATTTATTATTAAAAAAATGGAAAATTATTAAAATATCGTA
>CALAWF010000025.1 GCA_937894665.1 uncultured bacterium
GCTCCAAAAATTTGATATGGATAAAAATAAATTAGCTTGTGATTATATCAAAAAATTAAATCAACCGATTGAAATTACAGATGATCACAGGGTAGAAATTGTAGATTAGGTAATAAAAAGCTCCCAAATTTTCGGGAGCTTTTTAAATTTATGATAATTTTCTAATTAACTCTTGAGCTTCTTCGCATTCCGGAAAGTTATCTGTAATGGTTTCTGCATATTTTAGAGCTTCGTCATTTTCTTCAAGTTTTTCACAACATTTTGCCATATTGAGCAATACGTTGATATTTAAAGGTGCTTTTTCCTGCATACTTGAAAAAATTGATTTTGCTTGTTTGTAATTTCCAAGTTCCATATAACAAAGTCCAAGTAAATTTTGAACATCTGGAATTCTTTCAAGCTCAAAAGATTTTACCAGATACATTTTTGCACATTCATAATCTCCGGCTAGGAAGTAAATTCTTCCAGCAATAAATAACAAAAATGCGGAATCAGAAGATTTTTTCATTGCTTTGTTAATTTGTTCCATAGCCTTATCAATTTGTTTTAAATGTGTTTTATTTAGTGCAGAAAAGGCTAATGCGTTTGGATTTTCTGGAGCTAGTTCAATTGCCTTTTGATACATTTCGTCGGCTTTTTCAAAGTCAGATGTAGAATGCAAATAGTTTGCATATTCTAGTACGATTGCATAATTTTCTGGGTCGTATTTATATGCAAGTTCAAATTCATCTTTTGCATAATCAAATAATCTTTTGTTTAAATAAATTACACCTAAATCTTTATGTGCTGGAGCAAATTCTGGTTTTAACTTGCAAACTTTTTTTAGAATTTGTTCTGCATTATCAATATCTCCGATTTTTACAGACAAAAGAGCTAATTCATAATGTAATTGATATGAGGTTGTCCCTTGTTTGATTATCCTTTCGTAGATTTCTTTCGCATTTTGATATTGACCGGTAGTCATATAGATTCCCGCAAGTTTTTTCAAAATGTTTGTGGCTTTAGGATTCATCATTGCGAGTTGTTTTAGTAAAGAAATTGCAATTTCAAATTCTCCTATCACTTCATAACAACAAGCCAAATTGTATTTATATGTTGCTTTTTGAGGATAAGAAGATGCAAGGTATTTGTAATGTTCAATTGCTTCTTTGAATTTTCCTGCTTTAACTTCTGAAATTGCCCATGCAACAATATAACTATCTTCTGTTGGTTCAAGGTTGTAAGCCTTTTCAAAATATTCACATGCTTCCTTGTGTTTATTTTGAACTTGTAAAATTGAGGCCATATTGAAATACGTTAATGAATCTTTTGGGTCAACTTGAGAGGCTTTTTCATATACCTCAAATGCTTTATCAAGGTTTCCACATGTCAAATATGTTGTTCCAAGGTTGTTGTATAATTGAACATTTTCAGGGTTAAGTTCAATTGCTTTTGAGATGTACTCTATACTTCCTTCTAAATCCTTTGATGCCATACAGGCTGTTCCTAAGATATAATAAAGGGAATAATCATCTTCTTGACTATATTGCAACCCCTTTTTGCCAATTTCTTTTGCTTTATCAAATTCTTGAGTTTTAATATAAACAATTGCTAAACTTTTGTAGGCATCAACATATTCCGGTCTTAATTCAAGAACCTTATTATATGCGAATTTGGCTTCGGTAAACATTTCCAAATTGTCATAACAACATCCCAAATAGTACCAGCACAAAGCATCATCTTGTCTATATTTAATGACATCTTCTAAAATTTTTCTTGCTTCGTCATAGTTTTCTGTGTTAACTTCACAAAGTGCAAGTAATCTTTGTGCATCAATATCCGCAGGTTCATTTTCAAGAACTTCTGCAATTAAAATTTTCGCTTCTTCGTATTTTCCAGAGTCTATAAGCTCATATATTTTATCAATTTCTTTATCTTCCATAAAATCATTATATCACAGTTGAAAAATAAGAGGATACACTAACTGTTTGGTTGTGATTTTGTGGTATAATCAGATTATGAAATTATGCGTATTTCAGGGGACATTTAATCCTATTCACAACGCCCATACAAGAGTTGCAGAATTTGTTGCAGCAAAATATGATTTTGATAAAATTCTTTTTATTCCTGCATTTAATCCTCCGCATAAAAGTTTAAATTTAGATATGTCTTATCATCGTTTAGAGATGGTAAAATTTGCGGTTAAAAAGAACCCAAAATTTGAGGTTTCGGATATAGAGTTTAGAAGAAAAGGTAAATCTTATACTTATTTAACGATTAAGGAGTTGTATAAAGAGTTTGATATAGAGGGGAAGATAAATTTTCTAATCGGAACGGATGCTTTTCAATATATTGAAAAGTGGTATGAAACAGAAAATTTGAAAAATTTAGTTAAATTTATCGTCTTTGTTAGGGAGGACAATTTCGATATTTCAAAGTATGATTACTTAAAGGATAAAGGTTATGAATTTGAATTTCAACCATTATCTTATGAGGATATTTCTTCAACTGAGTTGAGAAAAGATTTAAAACTTGGGAAAAGTATATCTAATTATGTAGCAAAGGAAGTAGAGGACTATATAAAGAAAAATGGATTATATAAAAATTAGTATGGAAGATTTGATGAAATGGTTAAAAGACCATTTGAGTGAAAAAAGATACATTCATTCTATCGGAACAGCAGAATGTGCAAGAGATTTAGCTAAAAAATTCGGATTGAATGAAGATAAGGCTTATATGGCCGGACTTTTGCATGATTGTGCAAAATGTTTTCCAAATGAAGAGTTGATGGCTATTATAAAAGAACATTTGGAAGTAGAAGAAGTTGAATTGATGAATTATAAAACTCTTCATGCTCCAGTAAGTGCTTATATTGCGGAAAAAGATTTTGGCGTAGAGGATGATGAAATTATTTCTGCTATCCGTTGGCATACCTTAGGTCGAATTGGAATGACAGATTTTGAAAAAATAATCTTTTTGGCAGATAAAGTTGAACCTAAAACGAGAAATAAAGATTATTTGGGCGAAGTTCGAGATGTTTTGAATACTGAAGACGGCTTAAATAAAGCCATGCTTATTTGTTATAAAGAGACTATCAAAAGTTTAGTCAAGAGAGATTTGAAAATTTGTCCTGTAACTATTGATATATATAATAATTTAGAAGATATTGTGAATGTTAACTAATTTAATATTTTAACATATTTCTTTACTTTTCATGGTACAATTTTCTTAAAACAAGAGCGAGAGGGAATAGATGAAGTTATTGGAAATTAAAAATAATCTGGTTAAGTTATCGTATGGAGAAAATGAAAATCCTATTTTGGGAAAATTTATTATTCTTGCAACTTCAGAAAAATCATATGTAGCCCAATTAGTTAATCTAAAATCAGATAGTATAAATAATTTCGCAATTGCCAAACTGTTATTTACTTTTACTTCTGACGGAGTTGTTGATAATTATGACGGTTCTGTTCCTAGTATGGCTTCTGAACTTTCCTTCCTTGATTCTGCCGAGTTGTTAGATTTATTACCTATTGAAACGGCTATTAAAATAGGGCAACTTGCTCAACAAAACGAATCTTTAAGTTTGGATATTTCTGTTTTTGAACATAATTTTACTGTTTTTGCAGAACGAGAAGTGGATAAAACAACGTTTATTTCCAATTGTATAAGACAGTTGTTTCAGATGAAGGAAAAAAGTGTAATTGTTGATTTCAACAATAATTTTTCTGATTATTCAAGAATTGAATTTACAAAAGATTTCAAACTTCCTTTGAATTCAGAAATGATAGATTTTATCTTTGATTTCGAGTTGACTGATGTTGATGTTTCTACAAAAGCAGTTATTCAAGATATCTTTTATGATGTTCAACAGTATATAAAGTCTTTGGATTTTGAATTTTTGCCAATTGATAATTTTGTTGATGTTGTGGCAAGTCAATATAAAGAAACTCAAATGCCTGAATTAGCATTGTTGAAAAACAAACTTTTAAAATATAGGGATTCAAATATTTTTGCGAATACCAAAGAAGAGGTTTTAGCTTTTAATCAGAAATTAGAAGAAAAAAATTGTACAATTATCAATTTGACAGATGTAAATGAGGCATTACAAAGGGAAGTTATCCTATTTATTCATAAGGCATTAGACTCTCTTAAAAAATATGTATATTTCTTCTGTCCATTGACTGATGGAAATTCTGATAAAAAATTATTAAAACGATTTATCAATCATAATCATGTATTTACGACAATTATTGTAAGTAATTCTTATAAATATGTAAAAGAATTAAAGGCCTGTGCAGAAAACGTTGTTATTTTTGCACCTGAAGATGTTCAACATGAATTTGGGGCATATAATACATTTTTGAATAAGTTGAATCTTGGAGAATGTATTGTCTTTGGTAAATTGACTCAAGGAGTTCCATTTATTGTTGAAATGTCTGACTTAGATTTAGATTTAACTAGAGATGATGTTTTAGGCGACAAGTATCAGTTTGTTCCAGTTCAAGAAAATGTTGAAATGGTTTCGACAGAAGATGTGGAATTATCAAAGACTTTAGATAATACTTTAATTCCTGCGACTCTTCCCAAAGAGGAATCTTTGAAAGAAGAACAACTTGAAAATGATGATTTTTCTGAACAACAAGATGCTTCTGTTAATGAATCTTCTCCAAGTCCGGATATTTACTCTGAAGCTGAAGAAGTTTCATTAAACGATAATGTAATTGATGAGGAAGTAATCTCTCCAAATGGAGATGTTGTTGCTGAATATCCAGATGTCCCGCAAAATGATATTGATGATTTTAATGCTTCCTCAAATTCAAATATTGTCGAACCTGTTGGAAATATTTTAGACGATTCTGAAGACGAATTGGCTGAAGCGGATTTGGAAGCCTCTGATTTCCCTCCACAAGAAGATGATGATTTAGGTTTTGAGGATCTAGAAGAACCTGAAGAAGATGTTGTTGGAGAAGAAATCCCTGATTTAACAGAAGATGATTTGGATTTTATCGAAGATAATGGAATTGCAGAATCAGAACAAGTTATTTCTGAACCGTTGCAAGAAAAAAGTTATGTTGAAGATCCTTATATCGAGGAGCAAACTCCTGTTGTTCCTGTTTATCCGGCTCAAGAGGAAAATCCAAATTCTACAGAAGATGATTTTCAGTTTACTCAAGGTGATGCGGTTACCCATCCAAGATACGGTAGAGGCGTGATTGAAAAAATTATTAAATATGGAAATAAAACACTTTGTTCCATTTCATTTGAAAATGTAGGTCGAAGACTTTTAGATCCGTCAATTTCAGAGTTTACAAAGTTATAAATATTAGAACAAGAGCCGAAAGTTAAATTAAACTTTCGGCTCTTTAGAATTTTTTATTTTCTTAATTTTTGAGCATCTTTGAGATAAACAAATTTAGGTTTAAAATTTTCTTCGCAGTTAACTACAACTAAAACCCTTAAACACATTTTGAGAGAGTTTGGAACATCTAATTCATGAAAACACATCATCGCAACATCATTCCAACCAAGAGTAATTCTTGGATATTTTGCTGGAAAAGCGGCATTTAAATCGGAGGTTGTAGTGAAAATTACATGAGAAATTTGCGAGGTTCCTTTTAAATTGTTCCTTTCCCAAATTTCACCCAATAAATCTAAGGTTGCTTTTTCTATTGCCTCTTCGGTATTTGAGTCAACTGTG
>CALAWF010000026.1 GCA_937894665.1 uncultured bacterium
TACTTTGAATTCAGCTGTTTTATTTATTTCTGCCATTACTGATTCAGGCTGTTTGGTAATTTCAAGCTTTGTTTTTATTGTAAGCGTAGCAGCTTTTGATACAGCGGTAAATCCGTTGGCATCTTTAATGACACATCGGTAAAGGTAATTATTTCTGTTTGCTGCTGCAACTAAATTAAGAGTATTTGTCTTTGAGCTTGCATTACTGCAATTTATCCATGTTTTACCGTTATCCTTGGAATATTGCCACTGATATGTAATTTTATTGCCTGAAACACTTATTGTAATTTCTGCTGTTGAATTTACATCGGCAACAACAGATTTAGGTTGTGATTTAATTGAAATAGAATTAAACGTCTTATTAACAACATAAATTGCATCATTAAATATGCCTATATTAACTTTTTCCCATTCTTTTGATGTTTTATCTACGTACAAATTTCGTAATCCTATACATCCACATGAAGCATAATCACCAATACTTGTTATTGTATTAGGAAGATTAATAGTTTTAAGACTGCTCATTCCATAAAAAGCACTATTTGGTATCCTTGTTCCGCCTGTTATTGTTATGCTGGTTAATGTTTTTGGGACTCCGTTGTAGCCATTACCTGTCGCACTATATGTTCCTTCCGGTACTCCATAACTAAATAAATTTGTAGATAGTGCATAAGTATTATTTTTTACGTTTTCAATACTTAATCCTGCATATGGAAGTGTCAAGCTTTCAAGAGCAGTGCATTGCTGGAATGTGTGAAATCCTATTGATTCTACTCCATTCTTTATTACTGCTGTCTTTAATGATGTACAGCCACTGAATGCATATTGTCCTATTGTTTTTACAGTTCCCGAAACGGTTACACTTGTAAGTCCCTTACAACCGGAAAATGCATAATTACCTATTGTTTTTATGGTTCCCGGAACAGTTACTTTTGTAAATCCATTACAATTAGCAAATGCAGAATTTCCTATTGATGTTAAAGTACTTGGAATAATTATATTTTCAAACTTTAATGAACTGCAATTATTAAATGCAGAATCTTCTATAGTTGTTAAACTATTTGGTAATTTTATACCTGTCATTGAAGAACATCCGTACAAAGCATTACTACCTATATTGGTTATTGTATTAGGAAGATTAATAGTTTTAAGACTGCTCATTCCATAAAAAGCACTATTTGGTATCCTTGTTCCGCCTGTTATTGTTATGCTGGTTAATGTTTTTGGGACTCCGTTGTAGCCATTACCTGTCGCACTATATGTTCCTTCCGGTACTCCATAACTAAATAAATTTGTAGATAGTGCATAAGTATTATTTTTTACGTTTTCAATACTTAATCCTGCATATGGAAGTGTCAAGCTTTCAAGAGCAGTGCATTGCTGGAATGTGTGAAATCCTATTGATTCTACTCCATTCTTTATTACTGCTGTCTTTAATGATGTACAGCCACTGAATGCATATTGTCCTATTGTTTTTACAGTTCCTGAAACGGTTACACTTGTAAGTCCCTTACAACCGGAAAATGCATAGTTTCCTATGCTAACTAAATTATTAGGAAATTTAAAGTTTGTTGTTTTATCATTTTGACCGCTGTATCTGAAATATTTAAGATTCGAACATCCATTAAATGCAGAATCACCAATTTTCTTTATGTAATTTGACCAATATACAACATCAAGATTTGTACAATAAGTAAAAATATTATTGCCAATACTTGTAATTACCTTATTATTTTTCTCATCCCGGTTTTCAAATATAACTTCACGTACATTTTTAGGATTATTGAATGGTGAGCCGGAAAAATCGTAAGTTTCTCCATATCCGTTGATAAACAATGAACCATCATTATACAGCATATAAGTTATATTGTCACCTAATGAACCGCTTTCAAGTATCTTCATGCCTGAAGCTGTAGTTACCTTGGTGGGTTTAATATTTCTGTTTACAGAATTAGTGCTTGCAGCAGGCAAAGTAATAATTCTGCCATTACTATCACTTGAAACAATCCCACCATAACCGCCTGATGAAAATGATAAGTTTATTGTAAGCTTTTTAGTCGCATTATTAATATTAAATATTCCGGATTTAATTTCTTTTTCGTCATTAAGAAATATCTGATACTTGTGACTTCCGTTTTTACAATACACAGAAACATTTCCATTTGAAGTTATCGGCACTTTAACTTGACCATCAATCAATATATATTCCTTGCTTAAATCTACGCTCTGATCTTCATCAATTTTGTGACTGATGTTAAATGTGGTCTTATAAGCAAGATTTGGACAAGTTCCAAATCCAAACTTAGTATTTTTAGCAGTATAAAGCCATGTTGCCGGAAGCATTCCATTAATCAGAGACATCCCAGAAGCTTTATTATCAATTGAAAGATACCAATCAGTTATTTTTACTGATAAGCTTGCCAATGTTAATTCAAAATCATGTGTCAAAACTGATAATTTTATTCCTCCGGAAGCTACAAAATTAATTTCTCCCTTAAGACATGTATCACAGGCATGTTGGGTATCTTTTGAAGTATCATAGCAGTATAAAACTGTTCCGGAAGATGATATAGCTTCACCGCTTACTTCTACTGTATTTGCTAATTCACCTGTTATCTCAATACCAATCTTAGCTTCAATACCAAATGAAGCAATTTTTTCATCAATTAATACAGCAGCAACCGATAATTTTATTCCTACAAATACTGTTCCCTGAGCCTTGGCAGAAATTTTATTATTATCAGTACAATCCTTCTCAACAGGTTCATATCCAATATCACTATCATATATAAATCCTCTTGATGTAGTTGTAGTGTATTCAACACTAAATGAACCTTCTATTTCAAGGCATAACTTCACAGTACTCTGTATTGCAACTCCCGGAATGCCGGTTGGTATAGTAGCCTTAGCAATATCCTTTTCAATTTCATAACCTTCCGGTAATGATGCTTTAACAGATAATGCAAGAGAAAGAGAGTTATCCAAATTAAAACTTATATTAATATAAGACCATTTCTTATAAAAATTAAATTCTTGTTTTAATTCAAACTTAAGTGATGGCTCAACACTAATACAGTCATTCGCTGTTTCAAATTCATGTGAATAACTGAAACTTTGAGATGTTGAACCGGAAAAAGATGCAAGTTTATTATTTAGCTTCTGAAGGTTAAAGCAAAGCTTTCCGGTTTTTTCAAGACTTCCTTCGCTATATTCAATATCTTCATCGCATATTGAAGTATCATATGTTATTTCATCATTTTCCGTAACAGATTCAAACTTAATGAAATCAAACATATTATCTATGTTTTCACTGTCACCAGTAACA
>CALAWF010000027.1 GCA_937894665.1 uncultured bacterium
GCAAGTTTCATAAGACCAATCAGCATCCAATTCTCGCAAAAGATTAATAACTGTAATTTTAACTTCATTGTTCAAATTAGGATTTTTTAAAGTATCCCACAATTTGTTTATAAGTTCTTCTTTGGGGGTATAATGCTCTAATAAAAAGCATATTACAGGTATTTTTTCAGTCTTTGCATTAACCAATTCTTTTAACAAAAGTTTTGATAAAACAGTCTTATCTGTTTGAGAATCAAGCATTTCAAAATCTGCGAGGCAATTTGGAATATCCTGCACAGAATTAATTTTATTTAAAAGAGCCGTTAATGAAGCCTTTAGCTCAAATGGATTTAGCTGTTTGAATTTTGGAGATGTCATAAAATCTTTTTATCTAGCCTTTCCCCAGAACGCATCCAAAATTTGCTGAGCTTCAGCAGATGGCATTCGGTCTTGCAATATCAAATACTGAACTGCAATCATTGTACATTCAGAACAAATATTAACCCCCGGACCTTGTATCATTTTTACGACCTGAGTATTTGGACGACCGCAAAAACTACAATATACAAGTTCGTTGTTATGACTTTCTTCATTATGGTTATGTGCTTCTTCAGCTAGATGTTTCTTTTTTGCACCAAGGCTGACTACTTTATCATCTGACATATAATTCTCCTTTACGCTCCTATTGTAACTTAAATTAATGAAATTTGCCATATTTTTATTATTAAATTATAATTACGTTAACAACAACTTAACATGTTATAGAGAGGGATGTATGAAAAAAGTTTTATTGTTGGTTAGTATTTTATTTGTTGCGGTTGTTTCAACTGCGTGTATTAACAATCTTGCAGTACAAGATTTAAACAATAAGGCTCAGAGCTTTATGGAAAAAGGGGATTATACTCAAGCAATTGAAAGATTAAAATCAAGTATAGACTTAGACCCATCGATTTTTGAAACTCATTACAACCTTGCAGTTGCTTATACAAAAGCAGAAGATTACATCAATGCGATGGATGAATTCAAAAAAGCTCAAGAATTAAAACCGAATTTCCCAGATGTATATTACTCTCTTGCAACAGCAGAAAACAATTTAGCAGTTGATATGACTCAATTAAAAGTCCGTATGAATATGGATGATACCCTTTTTACTCCAAAGTCAGAAGACTCATCAACCTTAGAGTTATCTAAAACTCTTACAGACAAAGAAAAGAATTTAATTTCTGAATTATACGATTCTGCAGTCTCTAATTATGAAAAATATCTTGAATTAAATCCTAACGCTGAAGATAAAGCAGAAGTAAATGCTCAAATCGAAAAAATTCAAGAAGAACAAAATCCACAAAAAGCTAAAAGGCAAATAGAAGAATAAAAATATGATTATTCCAGCCCCAGAGGATATTGCATTTAATTTATTTTCAATTCCTATTTATTGGTACGGGATAACAATGGCAAGTGCAATATTTGTCGCTATTTTATGTGCAAATTTTTTGTTTAATAAAACAAACCCAAAACTTAAAAAGGATACCATCTTAGAATATGCCCCCGTTTTAATCATTTCGGGAATTTTATGTGCAAGATTGTATTTCTGTCTTTTGAATGCACCACACTATCTAAATAACCCACTAGAAATTTTAGATATAAGAGAAGGGGGACTATCAATCCATGGGGCAATTATAGGCGGATTGATTAGTATGTACGTAATAGCAAAGAAATCAAAGACGCCATTTTTCAATATAATAGATGCAATTTCTTGCTCTACAATTTTAGGACAAGCTATCGGACGTTGGGGAAATTATTTTAACTCCGAAGCCTACGGACTCCCTGTTGCAAATCAAACTTGGGGGCTATTTATACCGGAAAGCAAAAGAATTGCACAATACGCAGACTTTTCACTTTTTCACCCGACATTTTTGTATGAGAGTATTTTAGACCTGATTTCGTTTTTCATCCTTACATTTATTTATTTAAAATTCGGGAAAAAATATAGAGGGCTAACATTTTTTGCGTATTTAATCTTTTATTCAATTATCAGATTTTTTATCGAACAAATAAGAATTGACAGTGCAATGAATATACATTCTATTCCAATTGCTGAAATAGTTTCGGTATTATTATTTGTATGCGGAATAGTTGGACTTTTATTCGTTACTTTCAAATCAAAAAGAATTTAACCAAGAACAACATCATCAACTTTTTGGTCATAATTATCAATCGGAAGCTCTTCGACAAATAAACACTCTGGAATAACAACTATCGATTGAAAACTTTTACCATATTTTGCCAAAAATCTATCATAAAACCCTCCGCCATAGCCTAAGCGATAACCTCTTTTATCAGCCATCAAGGCAGGAACAATAACCAAATCCAAAACGCTAGGACTTACAGAATTTGAAGTTGGTTCAAAGATATTAAATTCGGACTTTTTTAATTCTGCACCATTAGAAAAATCACAAACTTCAAGCTCTAAACCATTCACTCTTGGCAAAAAAAAGTTCTTTCCAGAATTTTCAACCAAATCCAAAAGATTAACTTCATATTTTGTCGGGTAAAAAATCATTATATTTTTTGAATTTTTGTAAAATGAATGAGCCGCAAGATTTTCTCTAATCTTTGTTGAAATATTTACAATATCTAAAGTTTTTCGAATATCTTTTGCGTTTCTACGCAAAGTAGTTTTATTATCCATCCTTTTAATATATAATAAAAACGTATCAAGATCTTCATCCGTAAAACTAATTTTATTTTAAAAAGGGGTAATAAATTAACATGGGAAATGAGAATAAATTAATCAATCCGAATTGGGCAAAACACGGATATATCCAAGTTTACACCGGAGATGGGAAAGGTAAAACTACAGCATCTTTAGGACTTGCGATGCGTGCATTAGGGCGAAATTGGAAGGTCTTAATTGTCATGTTCACCAAGGGGGGAAACGATTACGGAGAATTAAACAGCTTTAGAGAACTTTCTCCAAAAATTTCTGATAATCTTAAAATTGTTCAAGCAGGATTAGATAGGATTGTTTACCTCGACAACGAAACAGACGACGACGTCAAAGAAATAAAAAAAGGGTGGGAATTAGCAAAACAAGCTATCCAAAACGACGAATATCAGCTAATAATCCTAGATGAAGCCAATATAGCAATTGATTTGAGAATTCTTAATGTAGATGAAGTACTTGATGTTTTGAAAAACAAACCGGAAGAGATGGAAATCGTTTTGACCGGACGAAATGCACACCCCAAAATTATTGAAATCGCACATCTTGTTTCTGAAATCAAACCAATTAAACATTACTGGGATACAGGAATTGCTGCAAGAAAAGGAATTGAATACTAAAATTCATTCACCTAGTTTTGGAACATTTGGAATGTCTTTTCAATACTCTTAGAAATTAACTGTTTAACTGTTTCATATTCTGTTGATAATGAAGAAATTTCAGCATCTAATTTCTTAGATTTCATATCAATTGAATCTTCTTTATATGTTAATTCAGCTTTCTTTTGAGTAAATTCTGCCTCTGCTCTTGCAATTGCATCAGAATCAGTTTCTTCAACAACATAGCCTGTTTCATTATATCTTGTTTGGTAGAAATAGCCATCATCGTGAAGAGAACTCATTGCATATTTACCTGTTTTTAGGGCATTTTCAAGATATTCATTATCCTGAACAGAAGCATCTTCTCTCCAACCGTTTTCGCAAAGATTGTTATACAATTGGTCATAGAAATCAGCCAATTTTTCTTTTTGAGAAGTAACGGTAGTACTTGCCTGACCAAAATATTTGTAGCTGCTATCATCTGTTACAAATGCAGATGTATCAGTAGATTTACCAACAACATATCCTGAATCACTGCCATTCATATAGTTATCAAAATATGTTAAGAATGATGATACTAAGTTTGATAAACTTACAGCTTGGTAAGAAACTTTTTTACCACTACAAGTACCAATTCTGTTATTTTCATTTGCATTTATAAACGCACTGTTTTCAGTCATTGAAGTATCACTGGTTTTTGAACCTACAGAAATAGCATTTGCTGCTTTCAAGTTTACGTTTTGAATCATTGTCATTGCATATTTCAATGCTTCATTTGTTGTTGAATCAACATTCAAACCGGTTCCAATTGCTTGGTTATAACCAAATGCTTCTGCTATCGTGTACATCAACTTTTGTGCATATTTAGCCATATCATCAGCACTGCCATTTTGAGTCATCAAAACAATATTTGATGCCAACAAATCACCAATAGTCATGTTTTTAATAGTATCAGAATCTTTTTCGATAACTCCGTTAGAAATGATTGTAAATCCATCGTCTTTGATATTATTTTCATCCATTTGAAATTTACTATCATCGACATCAATAACTTTATTACTGTCATCATCCGTTTTGGGATATTGCTTAATAAAATCAGCTTTTTCTTTCTGTAAATCAGTCAATATTTTTTCTTTAGCAGTATAATCTTCTGGATCATTATCTTTATCTGCTAATTGAAGAGTTTGTTGAGCCTTTTTAATCTTAGTATCATAATCAGAAATTGTAGCATTATATTTTACAGAACTGATTTGCCCATCTCCTAAAGTAAGTTGAGCCAAATCAAGAACTTTTTTACCAATTGCATCAGACAAAATCAAAGCAGCTTTATCCATACCATCAACAGAATTTTTATCTAATGGAGTAGAACCCATGCCAGCCCCTGCATTCCAACCTACATTACCTGTAGTCGCAGAGGTATCAACAGCACTGGTATCTAAAGTCAAAGAACCATCATTTGACTTTTTATAAACATAATCTGTTGTAGTAATTGAATTAGCAGTATCTTGAGTAACAATTCCATTAGGAACTAATGCTGCAATAAACTTATCTCTTGAGTCCGCAGATGGAATTCCGCCAGCTTTAGAAATACCTGCCGCTCTTGCTGCTGCTGCATATTCAGAGTTCAAAACAATTGCACCTGATGAAGTTGTAACCATATAAGGGTTATAATCATTAGCTGCAGATGGGGCCATCAGTAAATTATAAGTCAAACCATAATCATTTTCTACTAAATCGTTTTTCCAAACTAATTTAGTTGCATTCATGGCATTGGCATAAGTAGCAGAAATATCAGATAACTGATTAGTTATCTCAAGTTTTTGCTGAGCAAGTTCGGTTGATTTGTATTCACAATCAGCCTTTCTCGCCGTTATGCACAAAAATCTTGCTTGTGACGTTGCCAATCCCATTTTTCTAAATCCTTTCGATTTATAGTATTCCTTTGGTTACCTATGTTATCGGCATTTTTAATCAAAACTTTAGACATGTTTAAGACTTTTGTAATATTTTGTTACAATTAACATTTTATTTCAGAATCTGCCGAGTCATAATAACTTTTCCATCGGAGTTATAGCAATTTTGCCCTTTCCAATGTGCAATTAAATTACCGGAATTATTAAAAATAAATGTTTCGCCTTCCGAAACTCGAAATGTCATATTAACAAGATTTCCTCTTGTATCATACTTGTAAGATTTATAAGGATAATTTGTAGAAGTTCGCTCTTCCGTATGAGTTAGAACACCATTTTTGCCATAATACAAAACGGTTAAAGGATTATCTTTATACACAATCCCATAGCTTCCATCAGAAAAATATGCCAAAGTTCGATCTTTCAAATCCGTAAAACCTTTTAACATATTTTGAATATTTTCATCTCTATCAATATCAAGATAATTATTTTTCAAATTTTCTATACTTAAAGGTTTTGGTTTATCTTGCAAAATTATATCTTGAGCCTCACTTGCCGTATATTCAACCCCTCCGGTAATAACAGTCGCCATTGAAGCCGTAGGAAATAATAATATTGCAAGTAAAAATATCCATTTTTTCATACTTTTATTATAATGAAATTTTTACAAAATCCAACTTGAACTATTTAAAAATATACGATAATTTGCTATAATATTTGAAAAATATGCAGTTGGAAGAAAAAGGGAAATATTATGAAAAAGATATTAGCTTCATTATTAGTTTTAAGTGTTACACTTCCTGCTTTTGCAATCAATGAACAAAAATTGAGCAGAAAATGCAGAAGACATCCTGAAAAATGTCAAGTTCAAATGACAACACCAATCAAAGAACAACAAATGACTTTAGGAATTGTTCAACGCAATGTAAAAGTTGGAACATCGCAAGCTGAAGTTGCTGAAATTTTAGGCTCTCCAAATATCGTTACTCAAGATGCTGATGGGTTAGAAACTTGGGTTTATGACAAAGTTTCTTCAATTACAGCATATAACAATTCCGGTTTTGGAGTTGGAGTAGGCGGACTCGGCGGAGGATACGGTTCCGGAGGTTTCGGCGGAGGACTTGCCAATGTCGGATACAACAAAAATGGAGGAGTTGCTCAATCTGTCCAAAAAACACTTACCGTTGTTCTAAAATTTGATTCAACCGGAAAAGTTTCAAAAGTGTCATACCACATGAGTACATTCTAGGAGAAAATTAATGTTTAAGAAAATATTATTAATTCTCTTTGTTTTATGCCTTTCACTTCCTGTTTGTGCAAAGAAAAGAGAAGCAGAACAAATTATTACTCCAATGACTCAATTGGAAAAACGACAATTCCAAACAAGAACGTATGATATAAGCGACAAACCTTTAATTATGAAAGCAATGCTAAATGTATTACAAGATGAAGGTTTTATCGTTTATAATGCCAACCCTTTATTAGGTTTTATCTATGGAGTAAAGGATTTCGACACCTCTGATCCCAATATTGATATTACAAAAGAATTTGGGCTTTCTAAATCTCGTCTAAATTGGAACGGTGTAAAAGTTGCGACAATAGAAACAACGGCAAACGTTACTGAATACGGAAAAAGTATAAAGGTTAGAGTTAATTTCAAACGCAAATTGTTGAATATGTACGGAAACGCACAATTCATTGATGATGTTAATGACGAAAATTATTACCAAGACTTTTTCTCAAAAGTAGATAAAGCAATATTCTTACAAAAGCAAAAAATATGATAAAAAAACTTTTTACAACTACATTAGCTTTTTTGATTCTTTTTGCAACAAGCAACTGTGCAATCGCAAAAAGAACTAAAAAAATGAGCCTGCTTGAGTTAAGGGAAATGCAAACCCGAGTTTTTGAAACCCCTGATACTACAAGAGTTATGAAATCTGCTATAAACACCTTACAAGATAGCGGATTTGTAATTCAAGAAATTGATACCGACTTAGGCTTCATTAGAGCTCAAAAGACATTCAAAAAACACCACATTGACAAAAAACGTGTTGCCGGGTGGTCAATGGTTTTAGCATTAATGACAGCGACAACAGTTTTATCCTATGGTTCAAATATCGGTTCAATGTATGATCCTTCAATGCGGATCTCTAATGAAATGAAAGATAAAACCGCAATTGTGGATGCCAATGTAGATGTAGAAAAATTTGGAAATTCTAAAACAAAAGTGAGATTTGTTTTAGTCGAAAAAATATTACAAAATGCAGATGGATATTCATTCGTAAAATCTGCACCAACAAATGTTATTAGACTTTACAAACCGAATGTTTATCAAGAATTTTTTGCCCAATTGGATAAAAGTATTTTTTATGAGGGGATATAATTTATGCAATATGTTGCAATAAAAAAAGAAATAAAAAATAATGAAGAAGTTTTTGTTGTTAATGCCATTCCACTCAAAAATAAAAACAAATCAATTGTTCAAAAAATTCCGCACCCGCTAGGTTCTGACGGAATGGAATTCAAAACACTGGAAGAAGCAAAGGATGCAATTATTAGAGCCGGTTTTTCGTATATTTTACCAAACGGTCAAAAAGAAACAAAAGCTCCTCAAAAAACGCCTAAAATAACCTACACAACAAATAGTTATGACGAACTTATTTATACCACAATTAAAGAAAAAACAAATTCATCCAATGCGAATGTTTGTGCTGCTGCAATCCTTGCAATCTCGGAATTTCCTAAAGAAGAAACCTTTAAAATTCTCTTTTCAAAATTCGGAGAAGATAATGATTTGATAAGAAAAAATGCAATATCCGGAGTGTGCAGATATGCTAAAATTCTACAAAACAAAATTATAGAAACGCTAAAATCCTCAAACTGGGTTGAAATAAATTCTGCAATCTCCTGCATTACTAATCTCGCAACAAATTCTGATATTGAATTAGATAAATTTATTATTCCACTAATCAATGCAACAAAAGACTCCAATCCTATAGTTCAAACAAATGCACTACAGGCTTTGGCTATTGTTTACCAAAATTACAAAAAAAATCAAAAAATTTAACAACTGCTTTTTCGCATCAAATCAGATAATTTAAGTTCTTTTGGAGTATGATTTACTCTTGAAACTTTTTTTTCTACAGGAGATTTTTCTTCTCTAAAATCTGCCAATCCGATTTTTACACTATTATTTTCTTTAAGCATAAATATTTCTTGAAAAAAAGATATAATATTTTCCATAACAAATTCTCCTAGAACCATTATAGCCCAAGTTTCGGCTCTTATATCATACATTTAAACGATTTTGGAGTAAAAAATCATTATGCTTTGTGTTATATTTGTTGTACAGGGTGATTGAGGAATATAATTTGAATAATAGTTACTATGAAACTTTAGATGAAAATTTTAAACAAGCGTTGAATTTATGCGAAAATGAATATTCGCATTCTGAATTGTTAGAATTTTTGCAATCAGGAAACATTGTTCAAAAACAACTTTCGGCATTGAAACTTGAAACAATAAATTCTCAAAAAGAAGCTCAAATTCTTGTATCTAATCTTGTAGGTCAAGATGGCAAAATTCGAGAAGCCGTATCCTTAAGACTAAATGAATTTATGGCTAATCCTCAAACCCTAAAATACTTTGAAACTCCTGAAAATTACAAAATATTTTTAGCTGCGATTATTGATATAAATGGGAACATTTGTAGAAATGTTATCGGAGCAATTTCTTATTTAAAAAATAACAAAGATTTTTGCAACCGTTTTTGTCCAGAACTTGTTAAGTTAACAAAAGACCTATTAGACAAAATCGAAAAAGAAGATTTTTTTGAAGGGAAATACAAAGTTAATAAAGAGGTTTTTAAGTTATATTGGTGTCTTGAAACCATTTATGTATTTTGGGATAAGGTTAACTTTGAAGATTTAAAAAAAATAATCTTACGGACCAAAAATATTCAAGAATATACAATCAGAGAAAAAGCTGCAAAAATATTAACAAGAAATTTCTCTGACCCAGAACTTTTAAAAGCAAAAGAATCGCTAAAAAACGATTCTAATTACTACGTTAGAAGATTTTAGTGCTAAACCTTTAACCCCCCGAAGCCCTTATAAATGAATAATGCGTAATAAGACTTTATCCAATTATTTCTCTGGTCTTGATTCTTACTTCTTTATCAATTGCAAAAATTTCATCAATTGAAGGAGCCTTAACAAGTTTGTGCTGCTCCATCATTTTTGACGTAATTTGATAAATTTCATAAAGTTTAATTTTATCTTCCAAGAATGCAAATACAGCTTCTTCATTTGCAGCATTCATACAAACGGTAGCACTTCCACCAGTTTTACCAGCCTCATAAGCCATTCTTACGCTCGGGAATTTTTCATAATCAGGTTTTTCAAAGTCAAGTCTTGCAATATCAGCAAAACTAAAACTCTTAGACTTTATCCCCTCAAATCGTTCAGGATAAGTAATTGCATACTGAATAGGAATGTGCATACTTGGAAGTCCTAATTGAGCAATCACGCTACCATCAACATACTCAATTGCTGAATGCACAACACTTTGCGGATGAACAACAACATCAATTCTATCATATGGCATATTGAATAAATGGTGAGCTTCAATAATTTCTAAACCTTTATTCATTAATGTTGCAGAATCAACAGTAATTTTTTTACCCATACTCCATCTTGGATGATTTAGGGCTTGGGCTACAGTTGCATTTTTCATATCACCAATTGTTTTATGCAAAAAAGGTCCGCCACTAGCAGTAATAATAAGTTTATCAACTTGTGAAATATCTTTGATACATTGATGAATAGCACAATGTTCACTATCTACAGGAATAATATTTACACCTTTTGCCTTTGCTCTTGGCATAACAATATCACCAGCCATAACAAGAGTTTCTTTATTTGCTAATGCAATATCTATACCATTATCAATTGCGGTAAGAGTCGGTTTTAAACCAACTTTTCCGGAAACAGAAACTAAAATTATATCATTCTCTTTATTTGAACAAATTTCTTCTAAGCCTTCAGCACCATATAGAGTTTTTATTCCGGCGATTTCTAATTTTTCTCCATTTGCATTCCCAACACAAACATATTTTGGTTTAAATTTCAAAGCCTGCTCTTTTAAAAGTTCAACATTTGAACCACCGGTCAAGGCAATAATTTCAAACTTATCCTGAAGTTTTTCTATAACTTCAAGAGCTTGCCTACCTATAGAACCTGTAGAACCAATTATACTAATTTTTCTTTTATTACTATTCATTATTATTTCCTTTGTGATTAATTTAAAAGCTCTTTTTGAATTGTAACACCTTCTGAATTTTCGGTATTTACAGGTAATGCAAAATGGAAACTTGAGCCTTTTTCCTCTTCACTATCACACCAAATTGTACCTTTGTGTGCTTTTATCAATTGTCTTGCAATAGGTAAACCCAGTCCCGTGCCACCAACTTTTCGGGACAGTGAATTTTCAATTTGTGTAAATTTATCAAATGCTTTAAGCAAGTTTTCTTCTTTTATACCTATACCTTGGTCAATTACACTAACTACAATGTAATCGCCATGAAGTTGTTTAATTTCATTTTCAAAATATTTGTTCGTAATAATATCATTTGCATTTTTGAGTTCAGATTTTATAGTGATATTTTTACCTTTAGGAGTAAATTTGATAGCATTAGAAACAAGATTTGTTAAAACTTGCCCCAAACGTTGAGAATCTGCGTATATATCAGGAAGACCGCTTTGTTCCTCAGCAGAGAAAATAATTTCATGCTCTTTTGCAACGCAATCAAAATTAGTTTTGACATTTTCAATTACAGAATGAATATTCATTATCCGATAGTTGAAATCCATTTTACCCGCTTCAATTTTATTAATATCCAAAATGTCATTAATAATGCTTGTTAAATTTTCAACATTACGTTTTGCCATATCAATAAATTTCTTGGCACTTTCGCCAAAATCACCACATCTACCGCTAGACAAAATATACAAAGCATTTTTGATAGGAGTTAAAGGAGTTCTCAATTCGTGAGAAACAATCGAAATAAATTCAGATTTTACTCTTTCTAATTTTTCTAACTCTTCATTCTTTTCTATAATTTCTTTATAAAGTTTTGCACTCTTTAATGGTAAGGAAACCTGTTGAATAATGGTTCTGAAATATGCCGCATCATCAGTAGAAAAAGGATGTTCTTTAAATATTTCAATACAGCCAAAGAAATTTTCCCCAATATCAATAGGTGCAAACATATTATCGTACTGAAAAATTGTAAATGTGAATTTATTATTTGGATTTTTTATATTTTTAATTATTTTTAAATTCTTATCATCTATTTCAAAAGGGATAACCCCATTATGAAACATTGATTTGTAATTCAATACAGTACGAAGTTTCAATGCACTTAGAATTTCTTCTGAAAGCTCATAAAGAGAATTAATAATTAAAACAGGTTCCTGTTCAAACCCGAAAGTCAAAGTACAGGTCAAATCAAAACTCAACGACTTGTCTAACCCTTCTATCATATATCCAAGAAGCTCTTTTGTATCCAATGTTCCGGCAAATTGAGAACTGGTATTATACAAAACATTCAATCTATATAAACTGTCCGCCAAATCCTTATTCTTACCGGACAAATTATCCAAATTTTCTTTAGTTTTTAGATGTGTATTCACAGTTGAAAAAATAAAATCATCAGAAAAACTGTTTAGAATATAACCGCTAACATGTTTTGCTATATCCTCTTTAACACTAGTTCCATCAGATAATAGTAATATTTGAGAGTTTTCCAACTTTGTTTTGATTTTTTTTAGAATTAGGGATAAGTTAAAAATTTCAACATTTTCATCAACTATAATTATATCCTGAGGTTCAACCTCTATCAAATCAAAAATTGAAGTTTCTGTACAACAAGAATTGAAGGTATAAGGTTTATTCTTAAAAAGCCCTCTATACCTCATTATAATATTCTCATCTTCTGAAATAAGTAATATACTATTCCCCATAATATTATTGTAAACGGAGCAACATATTTGGCAAGTCAGTAATGTTTTTTAATAACCATATTGTTCGTGAGCATTCAAGTATTCACGAACAGAGTTTAAGGATGATTGAACAATACGGGTAACTCTTGATGGAGATAGACCGATTTGTTGTGCAATATCTTTAACCTGCATATTACGATAAAATCTATATTCAACAACTGTTCTTTCTTTTGGTGGAAGTTTAGAAATTGCAGTTCTAATCATTTTACCCATTTCGGAAATCTCAGCATTTTCATCCGGCATTGCATGAGTATCTTTTACAAAATCAAACGGAGAATCATTATCACTCGCAGCGGCAGCAAGTCCATCGATAGACAAGACAGTTTCGTAAATTGCTTCACGGACTTTTGCCTGCTTCATATCCATGCCTTCAACTGCTTCATCCTCATCATAATCATCCTCAGCTTTATGCTTCAATGAATACCATTTATATCTGATTCTCAACTCATTACGGATAGCCCATCTTACGGCAGTTGCAATGTATGCGGCATTATATTTTTGAAGTTGTTCAGGCGTTTTATTCTTAATCATTACCTGAATTGCAATAATACCAATAGACAACAATTCTTCGTATTCGACCATGTGTGATGGAATACGTCTATGTTCTACACGTGCGACTTTTTGCACAATGTCTATATAATGTTGTAAATTTTTCTTATCTTCGTTACTTGCCATAATTTTACAAATCAATAGTACTACAATAAATTATTTTTGCGGTCGTTTATTTGATGTATTTTTATTTTTCATTTTATAAACAAACATCAGAATTTCTGCAACCGCTTTATAAAGTTCTGGTGGAATAGGTTGATTAATATCAACCATCTTAAACAAAGCCCTTGCTACAGGCGGATTTTCGATTACCGGAACATTATGTTCTTTGGCGATTCCTATAATTTTCTTTGCAATAAGCTCTGTACCTTTTGCAATCAACATAGGAGAATCCATCTCTTCTGCGACGTATTTCAATGCACAAGCAACGTGAGTTGGATTCGTTACAACAAAATCCGCTGTTGGAACAGCATCCATTGCACCCTGTTGAAGCATTTGCATACGGCGTTGACGAAGTTGAGCTTTTACATTAGGGTCGCCTTCAGAGTTTTTATATTCATCTTTAATTTCTTTAAAAGACATCTTTTGGTCTTTCAAAAACTTCCACTTGGTAACCCCATAATCCGCAGCAGCAATAATCAAAAAGGCTATGCATGCTTTAAAAATAAATTCTGTAATCAATTTTCCAAATTCAATCATTACTGCAAAATTGTTATCCACCGATGCAAGCATTAAAATTGATTCGATGTGATCCTTATAAACCATCCAACCAATATAACCAAGAATTACAACCTTCACAATATTTTTAAACAATTCAAAAAGAGTCTTTATAGACATTATATTTTTGAAATATTTAGTCGGATTTAATTTGTCGAGCTTTGGCATCAATGGAGCAATCGCAACCAAAGGACCAACCTGAACAAAATCAGCCAAAACAGCAACTAACCATGCAATAGCTAAAATCGGACCAATAATTAGTGCCGCCCCTTTAACCGCAACGAGCAAAATATACATATAACCAATTTGCTCCGTGTGGGCATTTGGAATTTGTTCATACAGAAGGGTAAAAACTTGAACAATTTGATCCCATATAAAAGGTGCAAGACCAAAAATTACGGAAAACAAAATAAGCAAAGAAACAGCAGTTGAAAAATCCTTGGATTTAACAACCTGACCTTCTTTTCTTGCCTGTTCCAGCTTTCTGGGGGTAGCATCAAATTGCTTGTCCTCATCACCCATGCAGCATTTCCTTTCTGGTTGATTACATTATAGCATGGAATATTTAAGGACAAATTAAAGCAATGCAAATTTTAGCTTATACTTCTACAATTTTAACACCGGAACTTGTACCCAAACGAGTCGCACCAGCTTCAATCATTTTGATAGCAGTTTCTTTATCTCTAATTCCGCCAGATGCTTTCACTTTCAAACCGGCATCTTTTACTGTATTGAACATCAATTCAACATCTTCAAATTTTGCACCAACTCCGCCTTTTACAAATCCGGTTGATGTTTTGACAAAATCTGCACCACCTTTAATTGCACATTCACAGGCATATTTGATTTCTTCTTTAGTAAGCAAATCTGTTTCTAAAATAACCTTCAAATTATGTCCGCCGCAAGCTGATTTAATCAACTTAATTTCTTCTACAATATAATCGGTTTCTCTATCTTTAACCTTTGTATCATTGATAACCATATCAATTTCATCTGCACCATCTTTAACAGCCTGAATTGTTTCAAAAATTTTAGTTTCTGTAGTATTAGCACCCAGAGGGAAACCAATAACCGTAACCACTCTAACATCTGTATCTTTCAGAAAATCTTTTGCCATTTTCACATAACAAGGATTTATACAAACACCCAAGAAATTATGTTCTTTAGCTTCTGTAAAAAGTTTTACTAAATCTTCTTTTTTCGCATCTTGTTTTAATAAAGTGTGTTCAATAAATTTGTTCAAATCTTTCATTTCCCTCTTCTCCTTTAATCCTTAAGTTAATTATACCACAGGGTTTATCTATTGTATAATACTTTTAGGTATGAATGTCGAAATATTGAAAAGAATAAGAATAGAACGTTACATTTTCGCCGGATTAATGGCAGTTGTAATGATTGTAATTGCAGAACTGAGTGGAGAAAGAGAAATAATTTTCCCCGAGATTTGTGCGTTAACAATTGGAGCGTGGATTTCTGAACAACAACCATGGATGTGTAACAAAAGAAAAATGTTTTTCCTTGTTTCTATAGCTTCTCTTTTTGGAATGCTTATAACAAGATATGTTCACCTTCCATTGATTTTTCAAACTGCATTATGCTTTGCATTCACCGGTTTTATCCTTACCTTGACCAGAACAACTTTAATTCCAATAATTTCAGCATGTATTTTGCCCGTGTACCTAGGTACAAAAAGTTGGGTTTACCCTATTTCAGTAACGATTATGGCGTTGATGATAATTACAGCCCAATGGATTATGGAGAAAAAACACCTCAAGCCAAAAAATGAATATATTCCATGCAATTTTGATTTAAAATATCAGATAATAAAATGGACAAAACTATTAGTTGTATTTTGTTTGTTAGCATTAATTCCTTTTAAAAGTCATCAAATTTATTTTTTAGCACCTCCTTTAATTGTTACCTTTGCGGAATTTTCTAACCCTAAAAGTCCACTGAGAAACAAACCTTTTCATATCATTGGTTTAATGACATTAGCTTCTGCTACAGGATGTACACTAAGAGAAGGATTAAATTTGTATCTGCATTTACCATTAAGTATTTGTGCAACTTTCGCATGTTGTGTTTTATTTGTAACTTTTGATAAAGTAAAAACACTATTTCCACCGGCAGGAGCAATTTTGTTAATCCCAATGATACTCAAAACTCAATATTTGCAAGTATTACCCATTGAAGTTTGCATTGGAGCTACAGTTTTAATATTCACAGCAAAACTTCTTTTTAGGGATTAATTTATTAGTTTTCATGTTATAATTCAATTATGGCTATGTTACATAAATATTTACGTCAGTCTGCTACTTATAGAGTGTTCAAGCACTTTATGGTTACTTTTGCGGATTTTTTAGACACATTGGGTAAAATTACTCAAATCGGATACCATGTACTTATTGCTATACTTAAAGGAAACATTGAAAAAAAAGAATTGCTAACTCAATGCGATAGATTTGGGGTAAGCTCATTGCCAATTACTCTATCTATTGTTGGTATGACATCAATCATTGTTGCATCTCAAGTTGCACATGAAATGGTTAAGCAAGGCGGAAGTGGATTTGTCGGACTTTTAATGACGATATTGATTGTCCGAGAAGTTGGTGCAATTATGTCAGGTTTTGCGATTACATCAATGATTGGTTCTTCTTTAGCATCTGAACTTGCAACAATGAGAGTAACTGAACAAGTTGATGCAATTGACGTTTTAGGTGTTGATTCCATAAATTACTTATTCGTTCCGAGGGTATTGTCAGGAATTATTATGATGCCGTTTGTTGTAATTTTGGCATCTGTTGTCGGAGTTTTGCTTGGAGCTGTAACGTCTGATATGTTTGCAGGTTTAACTTATCGAGCATATTTTGATTCTGCTTGGCTCGGACTTTATATGAAAGATTTATGGGTAAGTTTACTTAAATCAGCAGTATTTGGAGGAACAATTTCCCTAATTAGCTGCACTTGCGGATATTTTGCCTCCGGCGGAGCTAAGGGTGTTGGTATAGCAACAACAAAAGCAGTTGTTTGGTCATTCATCGCCATCGTTGTTTGGGACATGGTTTTTGCAATTTTATTTTTCTTTTAATTTGTTTGTGTAAGGATATTATTGTTATGAGTATTGAAGTTCGTAATTTAGTAAAAAAATTTGATGATAAAGTTGTCATAGATGATATTTCATTCAAAGTTGCAGATGGAGAAATTCTTGCAATTGTTGGATTTTCAGGTTCCGGTAAAAGTACTGTTTTGAAATTAATCTGTGGACTAATTCCATATGATAATGGAGAAGTTTTAACCTCTGAAGGCGATATTGCAATGGTTTTCCAATATTCAGCACTTTTTGATTCTTTGAATGTATATGACAACATATCTTTTGCCCTACACGAAAGAAAAGATTTACGTTCAAAATATACAGAAGAAGAAATTAAAAAAATTGTTTCTCAAAAATTGGAACTCGTTGGACTTAAAGGAATTGAAAACAAATTTCCATCTGAACTATCTGGCGGGATGCAAAAACGTGTAAGTTTTGCCCGTGCAATCGTAACAAAACCAAACACCATTCTTTATGATGAACCGACAGCAGGTCTTGACCCAATGTCATCAACATTGATTGAAGATTATATTGTTAGACTAAAAAGAGAAACAAATGCAGCATCTATCGTTGTTACACACCAAATGTCAACAATTACAAGAACTGCTGATAGAGTTATTATGCTTTATGATGGAAAAATTGTTTTTGAAGGAACTCCATCAGAATTATTAAAACAAGATAATCCATATACAAAACAATTCGTAACGGCTTCATTAGAAGGTCCAATGAAAATGAAAGCATAAGTTTTAAAATATAAAAAATAAGGATAAGAATATGAGAAAAGATTTATTTAACAGTGATGCAATGTCAATTGACACTTATATTATGGTTAAGTTGAAGGAAAAAACAGCTCAATTGAAAGAAAAACTTGAAAAGAAAAATAGAACACCAATTTCTCTTTCTATGGGAGCTCCAACAGCAAACCCTCCAACTGTTTTAATTGACAAGTTAAAAGAATTTTTGACAGAAAATAATATCCACACATATTCTGTAACAAGAGGGGAACCATATTATAGACAAGCAGTTGCAGAAAGAATGAAGAACCGATTTGGAGTTGAACTTGATGTAGATACTGAAATAATGTCGCTTTTGGGTTCAAAAGATGGACTAGCAAACCTTATCAGATTTATTATCACTCCTCAAGCAGAAGAAAAAGACAAAGATATTATTCTAGTTCCAGACCCTGGATATGCTTCTTATTCTCAAATGATTAAAATTTCCGGCGGTATGGCTTATTCTATGCCGTTAACTGCAGAAAATAATTATCAACCAAATATTGAAGAAGTTTTTGAAAACTTAAAAAATGAAGGTTATGACGAAAACAAGGTTAAAGCAATTGTTATAAATTATCCGAATAATCCGTTAGGAGTTAGTGCAACAAGAGAATACGTAAAATCATTAGTTGATTTTTGTAAAAAACACGATATTTTGCTAATTTCTGATGCAGCATATTGCGATGTTTATTTTGATGAAAACGAAAAACCTTTCAGTGTTTTGGAATTTGATGGGGCAAAGGATATTGCAGTAGAATTTTTCAGCTTGTCTAAACCATATGCAATCACTGGTTGGAGATTAGGTTGGATATGCGGAAATAGTGAAGTTGTAACAAGACTTGCAAAAGCTAAGTCAACTATTGATAACGGAATTTTCAAAGCTCTTCAAAAGGCTTGTGCTTACGTAATGAACTCTCCGGAAGGGGATGATTATATTGCCTGTGCAAACAATGCTTACAAACGCAAACAGGCTATTATGGTAAAAGGATTGAGAGAACTTGGTTGGGAAATCGAGGATGAAAAACTTCCACATACAACATTCTATCTATGGCTACCAATTCCAAGAAAATACGATTCAGCTTTCAAATTCTGTGAAGATATGTTAGAAAAATCCGGAATAGTAATTGTTCCTGGAGATGCTTTCGGGAAATACGGAGCGGGATTTTTCAGAATTTCATTTGTTTGCAGTGATGAAAAGTTGCAAGAAGTTATCGACCGAATGAAAGCTGATGGTTTCAAATACTAATAAATTCAACTAAAATATAAAAAATTTGTTTTGCAAAGGAGAATTGTATTATGAAAATTGCGAATGATTTGACTGACTTGATTGGCGGAACTCCGCTTGTAAGATTGAATAAATTAAACACAGGAGATGCAGAAATTGCAGTAAAACTGGAGTATTTTAATCCGGCAAATTCTGTAAAAGATAGAGCGGCACTAAAAATGATAGTTGATGCAGAAAAAGCAGGAAAAATCAATCCCGACACAATTATAATTGAACCAACAAGTGGAAATACCGGAATTGGGCTGGCAATGATTTGTGCTATTCGTGGTTACAAAATTATTCTAACCATGCCTGAATCAATGAGTATTGAACGCCGAATGTTATTGAAAGCATATGGAGCAGAACTTGTCCTAACCGAAGCAAAACTTGGAATGAAAGGGGCTGTAGATAAAGCAATTGAACTAAATAAAAAATATCAAAACTCATTTATTCCATCACAATTTAATAACAAATCAAACCCACAAGCTCACTATGAAACAACAGCAGAAGAAATTTGGAACGATACAGATGGCAAAGTTGATATTATTGTTGCAGGAGTAGGAACAGGTGGAACAATTTCCGGAACAGCAAAAAAATTAAAAGAACACAATCCAAAAATTAAAGCAGTTGCAGTTGAGCCTTATGTTTCTCAAGTTTTAGCAGGTGGACAAGCAGGTCCACACAAAATTCAAGGTATTGGAGCAAATTTTGTACCGGAAAACTTTGATAGAAACGTTATCGATGAAATTATCCCTGTAAAAAACGAAGATGCCATCGAAACTGCAAGAAATCTTTCTAAAAAAGAAGGTATTTTATCAGGATTTTCAGGAGGTGCCAACATTTGGGCAGCAATTGAATTATCTCAAAGACCAGAAAACAAGGGGAAATTAATCGTTGCTATTCTTCCTGATTGTGGAGAAAGATACTTGAGTAGCGAACTATATTCATCATAAATGCTATATATATTTACACATTATAAATTTTGGGATAGAATGTAATATATATTTTGATTAGGGGTAACTATATGAAGTATGAAAATGTGTTTTCTTTGTTGGAAGAAATTACGGTAAATAATAGCGAAAAAATTTCACTTGGGATGAAATCTAAATGGGGCTGGAATGAATTTACCTACAAAGGATTAGGACTTTTATCAAGACGCCTTGCTTCCTACTTGATAGAAGATTTACAAATTGAAAAAGGTGAAAAATTAGCAATTCTATCAGAATCTAAACCGGAATATGGAGCATGCGTATTTGGTTCTGTTTTAGCAGGTTTAACTACAGTTCCACTAGACAACAAACTTACAATTTTTGAATTAAATTCAATTCTTTCAAACTGCGAGCCAACAGTAATGCTTGTTTCAAGCACCTATATTGACAAAGCAAAAGAATTAAAAAATAAAATTCCATCAATCAAACACATAATACTTATGGATTCTTCACCTAGTGAAGATGAACTTATTCCTAGTTTATATTCAATTCCTGAAAAATATAGTGCAAAATGGAGAAGACGTCCACTAAGTGCAACTGCATTCACTATCTATACATCAGGAACAACCGGAGCTCCTAAAGGAGTAGAAATTACATTTAAAAACATGCTTGCTCAAATGCATGATTTAAAAATTGCGTTGAAACAAATTCTTCCATTAAACGAAGAAATGAGAATGCTTTCAATATTGCCAATGAATCATTTATTTGAGTTAACTGTCGGATTTTTTACATTCTTAAATCACGGCTACTCAATATATTATACAAAAAGTTTAAAGCCTAACGATATTCTTGAAGTAATGAAAGAAAAGAAAATCCGCTTTATGATTACCGTTCCAGCATTTTTGAAACTTTTAAAAGCCTCTATTGAATCCGAAATAAATAAGAAATCTCCAATTATAAAATTCCTATTTAATATGAATTATGCAATAGCAAAAATCTTACCAATAAAAATGAGAAAATATTTATTCGCTCCAATACATAAAAAATTTGGAGGGGAATTCTTTGGCTGTATCGCTGGAGGAGCACCATTAGATGTTCATGTTGGAGAATTTTTTGAAAGAATTGGAATATCTGTTCACCAAGGCTACGGATTATCAGAAACTAGCCCTGTTGTTGCAGTTAATAGGGGGAAATACCAAGATATGAAGTCTGTTGGACCGGTACTTGATTCTTTTGAAGTTAAAATAGATGATTCTACAGGTGAATTAATGCTCAAAGGACCATCTGTTATGAAAGGTTATTACAAAAGGCCGGACTTAACGAATGAAGTAATAAATCCGGATGGTTGGCTGCACACAGGCGATATTGCAAGAATTGATAGCAAAACAAAGCTAATTTATATAACAGGACGTATTAAAAATATGATTGTTCTATCAGGCGGCAAGAAAGTATTTCCTGAAGAAATCGAAGCCGTATTAGAACAAAGTCCAAATTTTGCAGAAGTATGCGTTACAGGGGTAAAAAGAAGTTTTGGAGAAAAAGACGGCTGTGAAGAAATTGCAGTTGTAATAGTTCCAACTGTCGAATTTTCGTCAAATTTTGACTCATTTGAAAATTTAGAAAAATCTATTCAAACAGAAGTTAAATATCTGTCAACACAACTCGCACCATACAAACGTCCGATTAAAATAATCGTACGAAAAGAAAATCTACCAAGAACCACAACAAGAAAATTAAAACGAAAAGAAATTAAAGAATTAATTATGCAATAAAAATATTAATATCACTTTTTTAAATATTTTTGATTTTTTTCAGATAAAATATATGCGGCACAGCCTCGACCTGTACCCTCTAAAGTACAAGTACCATAAGCATATCCGCCTTTTAAACCATCCGGATATATTCCATCTAAAGCGGTTGTGAAACCAAAAACATCTTTTCCTAAAGTATTTGGACCATTATTAGCTCCATTTATATCTACAATAATATCTGAACCCATACCACAAGCAGTTAATTTCCCCGTTTGCAACCAATATCCTCCACAGTTTCTATCATGCCCAAAAGGAATTGTCATTCCATTATTCAAATCGAGTGAGGGCAAATTCGAAACAGGTCGGAACCATACAGACCCATTCAAGTAATAGATATATCCGTTTGTTCTTGAATGCCCACCAAGTTGCGATTTATACAAATCTCTTTTTATCCCTGCACAAGCATGGCAATTTGCATTTGAATCTTCTATTCCTGGATAATTCGTTGGAGTTACGCCATATTCTTCAGTAATTTGTCTGAACGCCAGAGATAATAAACTGTAAGCCTTTTGAACTCGAGTTATTGTTGCCTTTTCTCTATATTTACTAATCATAGTAGGTATTGTAATCGCAGCAACAACACCGATTATACCAAGCGTGATAAGGACTTCTGCAAGTGTAAATGCTTTGTTTTTAAAAATCTTCATATGTAAATTATAAAGATTTTTTTACTTGGTGTACACTGTCCCTCACATCATATCATATCATATCATATCGGGCATTATAACTGGGTTTCAGACCTTTGCATAGAAGATTCACATTTCGTTACAATTCACTCAATTGAGAAAACTTAACGCAGCCGTCATCCTGAGCAAAGCGAAGGATCTCTAACTTAGGCGTACAGATAGAGATTCCAAACTAAATTCGGAATGACAGTGCGAATAGAATACCTTGCATTTAGTCAGAGATTCTTCGGGGAAATTTGCAAAACTACTTTCATATACAACAGCTTACCCCTCAGAATGACGTAAATTTGATAAGGGGGTCGGGGGCGTTGCCCCAGAGAACTCGAGCCATTTGGTCATTCGTGTTTTTCTTTTTCAGCATACATTATACTTCTACGCAACTTGAGATTGTTGAACTTGTGTAGGATTGTTTTGTTGTGCAGCTTCTCTTTTCATTTCTTTGTACATCTCAATTCCTTCAATCCAGTTAGGAACAATATTCAAATCCTTTTCTACAATTTCTTGCGGAAGAGCAGCATGGTGAATTTTTGGAAGGAAGTAATCTTCTGAATATTCAATTGGCTTCGAAATATTATCATCCGTATCATTACAAATAAATGTCATTTTACCTTTATTGTCAGTTTTATACCCAACAATAGTAATCTCATGACCGTTTATAATAATATTATTGTTATCTGTTTCTGTATAACCAATGATTACATTTTCACCCATTTCCAAAGCCTGTACGATATGACGTTTCATTGTACCCAAGTCGGTTTCATAACCAACTAGTCTAGCATTTTCATCAACTGTTTGATAAGTTACAGAAAGAATATTTTTATCAAATACCACAGATTCTGTAAAAGTTTTTTCAAATTCTATCAAACCCTTGTCGTTTTGGTTAAATTTTCCGCCCCTTTTATCAGTTATTGTATTATATGATTGCTCTGAACCTATTTGCATGAATGTTGATTGCATCAACACATCAAGAGGAGTTCTTTCGTACGGGTCTTTATCTGTTGTTTGAATTTGAGCTCTTAATAAAGCATTTTTATCAGGTGCAAATTTTAATTTTGCATCCGAAAAATTGTGCATTTCATATGGAATTTCAAAAGCATTTAATAACCAAATTGCATTCAAGGTATTATCTGCAAGATTTTTTAATTCTATCTTTTTATCTACAGATAATTTTGGAGAACTTAATTCATTTGCAAATCTAGAAAATTCCGCAGGTTGCTGTTTGGCTAACTTAAATTCTGTACTTGCAGCAACACAAGTTCCGGAAAGATCAACATCAATATCTTGTTTTCCTTGCTGAATATCAAAATAATTAGTTTTGCCTTCATTATTCTGAGCAATAGCTTGTTGTCTATATTTTTTAGGAATATCACCGAATTTTTGAGTAATAACATAAGGATAAGCAATTGTGGCTATGGTATCTTTCAAAATTCCATCCGCACTTAGTCCTTCTGCTCTTGGTTCTGTGGCTATTTTATAAAGATTGTCTAATACGGTAGATTTATCATTTGATTCACAGTTCAACAGTACTCCATTTTTCAATAAAGTATCTAAAACTTTTCTATTATTTTTATCCAATTTTGAGGATAAAAACGTATATTTTTGAGTTTCGTCTTTTCCACTCAAAGTAGTTCTCAAGTTTAAATTTTGAGTTTGTCCCGTTGCTGTCATAGGAACGGGTTTTGCAGAAGTAAATGATGGTACACTCACCGCCTGAACATTATTTGACGGCATGGTAACATTCTTTGCACGTTGAATTGTGTTATAATTATATTGTTGGATATGAGAATTTATTCTATCTACCATATTCACTCCACAAGTATATTAAAAATAGAAAATACGAAAAATTGCTAAATACCAGCTATTTTTGTAAATAAATATTAAAAGAGGTTATCATTGAAAAACTCAAAAGTCAAACCAATGACAAAAGAACAAATTCTAATTTCTATAGATAGATTAACAAGGTTCAAAAGTACCGAAGTAAAATATTTAAGAGTTTTTCGAGATATTTTAACAAATAATTTAATCACCCCAAAATTCAAAAAGTCCGAATTGGAACAGATGAATTATGAAGAACTAAAAAATTGGGCAGAATTTGTTATAAACTATTCACTTCAAGAAATGGGAGAAGATTTAGACGAAGATTATATAATTAATCAAAAATTATATAATTATGAAAAATCAGTATTTATTTTTGGTAAAGATGTTGAAAACTTACTAAAAAATAAAATTAATTATAAGGCATGCTTAAGTTTAATAGAAGAAAACGCACCTAAGAATTTGCAATGGCTAAAAATATTGTCCCAAGGAAATGATGTTGAATTTCGCCAGAAAAAAGCATTAAGATTTCCCGTAGAAAAAGTTGTAATAGCAGAAGGAGCAACAGAAGAAACATTACTTCCGGAATTTGGAAAACATTGCGAATTCGATTTTGATAAAGAGGGAATTTACGTCCTTTCTGCCGGAGGAAAAAATCAAGTTGTTAAATTATATTATAGCCTTTCTGAAATATTGAGATTACCTATCTTTGTACTTTTAGACAAAGACGCAAGCGAAAATCTTGAAGAAATTAAACCTAAACTTAGACCTTGTGATAAAATTCATTTGTTAAAATGCGGAGAATTTGAAGATTTATTGCCAATTGACTTAGTATTAAGAACATTGGAATATGAATTAAAAAACATTTCGATACTAGAAAAAGAAAAATTAAATGAAGATATTCCAAGAGTTCAATTTTTGGAAGAAGTTTTCAAAACTCGAGGCATGCACGAATTTAAAAAAGTAGAATTTGCTCAAATGGTAAAATTAAACATCAAAACAGATGCAGATATTTCACCTGAAATCCGTGATATTATTGAAGAAATAAGAAAAGCAAAATTAAATATAAAAAAATTGGGATGAAGTGGTTGACATTTAATTTTGTTTAGCCTACAATAACTCTTGTAGCAAAAAGTTCAAGCCCCCATCGTCTAGAGGCCTAGGACAACACCCTTTCACGGTGTAGACAGCGATTCGAATTCGCTTGGGGGTATTTTATAAAAATAAAGATATGACTAGCTTTGAGGCTAGTTATTTTTTTTGTTTAGTTTTCAAATCCTCCCTAAAATTAACTAAATGGTAACAACTATGGTAACAAAAATTTTAATCCAGTTTTTGACTACCAAAAATTTTCTTATCCAGTAATGCGTTCGCTTGGACTGGTAACTCATGTAAAATTTGCGTATAAACTTTTGACGTAACGATAGTATTACTATGTCCAACTTGTCTAGATATATACTCTAGAGGCACACCACACAAGTGCATTATATCTACATACTGTCCTCTTAGGTCATGCACTCGACAATAGTCTTCATCATACCCACATTCGATTAATAAAGCTCGGAACTTACGTTCAACCCACTTTGCTCCGACAATATTTCCTTGTGAGGTTCTAAATAAAAAATCGTCATTACTAACCACAAATTTATCAATATGCCACTGAATAATATTAAGCACCTGTTCCGATATATCAACAATTCTAGTTGACGCTTCTTTCTTAGTTCTGTTCTTTAATTGTCCTTTAGTAAACTGCTTGTTAATAAATATTCGCCTATTTGGTATATCTATATCGCTAATTTTTAAGGCTGAATATTCTCCAACCCTTGCACCCGTAAGAGTTGCAAGTACAAACAGACAGTAATATTCAGGGAACTTTTTCTTGCAAACTGATATAAGCTCAGCTAATTCCTTGGTCGAAAACCGATTTCGTAGCTTTTGGGGAATTGACTTATTACTCATTCCTACGAATGGATTAGTTCTCACTTGTTCCAATTTCATAGCATAGTTGAATGAGGCTTTTAATACTTTGACACACATGTTATAGGCGTGCGGACTTGCTTTTTTGTTGTGCATACTTCTCTCCCATGCCTGTATCAATGTGGGTGTGATTTTAGTAACTTTAATATCTTTGAAAAATGATAAGTGATTACGTAACACTCCCTCATAGTTTGATACTGTGCCGAGAGAATATTCTCCCTCATTCTTTGCGAAATCGAGAAATAATTTGACAACGTCATATACAGTAGCTTCGTTGTTTAATTCTATTTTGTTTGCTTCAAAGTTGTTTAGAAACTCTCTCTCGGCTTTTTCGGCTTCTTTTTTGGTCAAGAATGTTCCAACAACTTTTTGCTTTCGCTCTGAGTTGCCGAACCTGTCATATTTACCTGTTTCGACCCTCACAACAGAACGCCAACGAATAGCACCGCTGGGATTTGTTCGCTTTTGAACCACCATTACTGCACCTCAGGCTGATGATAGTGTGCTTCTTTGAATTTAATTATTTCATCTTTAACCCAAAGTTTTTTACCGCCGTAATTGACGAAACCAATACTTTTTTCGTTCAACATTAATTTTCGGGCATAGTGGTATTTTAAACCGAGAATTTCTGCAACCTGTTTCAAAGTAATAAGCACTTTTTCACCAATGTTACTGTTTGTTATCGTGTTAACTGCCATATTTTGTCTCCTTTATTGTTGTCAATATTTTCTATTTTTCTTAACGGTGTTCATTATTTATTTACATTTACTGTAATTAATATACAACAAAAATTTTTATTGTCAACTATAAATGAACAATGTTCATTAATTTGCCACAATATTTTTTTGTGTTAAAGTTAAAGTGGAGGTTTTATGTCAATACGGAAACGAATAACAAATACAGACTATGATAGTCTTTCTGAAAACATCGGTAAAAAATTCAAGCAGTACAGACTTAAAGCTGGATTATCTTTACGTGATATTTACAGAGAGGAACAGATTAGTATTGCCTTAATATCAGATTTGGAAGCAGGAAAGAAGCTACCTAGAATGGAAACGTTAGTTCGCCTATGCAACAAAGTTGGCATGCCTTTAGACGAAGTTTTTAGCTCTAGAATTACTCCCTCTCGAGTTGATTTAATTGCTGGAGGGCAGAGTACTGAGGATAAAATGAGAACAATCCTGTTGAATGACAATATTCCAACCAGCCTTGCTGATGAACTAGTCAAATACTTTGAGTTTTTAAAGACAAAAGAAAATTTGTAACATGCACTTGAAAAGGAAACTTAATCATGTTATAATAGGAGTAGAAATGGATAAACAATATACAGCAGTGCTTACCGATGAAGCAGATGAACAGTTGCTTGAGCTATCCTCGGAGGACAGAGAAACTATACTTGAAGCAATTCGTGCATTTGAATTAATCGGAAGAGGTTATAAAAACCTCAATACACTGGGCGACAAGCTCTTTGAAATAAAACCGCAAGGGGTAAGAGCATACTTCATGTACCACCCCAAACAACGAAAGATTATAATAGTAGGTTTTATATGCTTAAAAACTACAAAGAAAGCTCCGCCACGATATAAAGAACAGGCACGCAGAAATGTTGCAAAATACCTTGAACAGGAGGCTCAAAATGGCTAGAACACTTGATGAAATCCTTAAGGATAGAAAAATAGTTACCCAAGAACAAGCTGACAGAATTGAGAAAAATGCAATCACTGAAGCTGAGCATTATTGGGGTGGAAAACGTGCTAATTCAGGTAGAAAAGCAAAAATTGCAGATAGCCCACGAAATAAGCAGATTAAGGTATCTGACGGGGTAAAAGTTGCAATCCAGTATGCCTATGCCAATGGTATTGTTATAAGTATCGATGACATTAAATTACTCCAATATGCAAAAGAAACAGGTATTACTTTAGATAAATTGCAGCATGCTTAATCATAACAAAAGACATAATTACACTAGAAACTCACTTTTCCTATAGAAAAGTGAGTTTTTGATAAATCCTAAAATCTCTTTCTAGACTTATAATACAGCCTGTTTTTAGGAGAGAAATGTCAACACATTTCTTTATAAACTCACTCCAATATGTTGACATAGTGAGTAAATGGAGTAATAATAGAGATATAGAGAACGCAAAAACAGGAGATACAAAATGAAAAATTCAGACATCAGGAACACAGTTGAAGAACTTCAAAACCTTTACGCTCAAGCTGACGAATTAAAAGCTCAAATCACTGCAAGAGAAGCGATGATTAAAGAAGAAATGGAAGCTAGAGAAACAGAAACACTCGATTTGGGTAATGTTATCATAAGATTTACTTCAATTATTTCTAATAGATTTGACACTACTAACTTCAAAAAGCAATATTCAGACCTATACAACTCGTTCATTAAACAGGTAGCAAGTAGAAGATTTTCAATAGCATAGGGGTAAAAGCCCCTATGGGGGCGGGAGATTAGACATGGAAAGAACAACTGACACATATACTACAACTAGGTATGGAAAAGAAGTAGAAATACACAAACCAAGCGGAAGTACACCTATTACTGAACAGAGTAAATTATATGAGATAAAAAAAGCTCTAACTAAGGGAATTATGAACGAAAAAGGAAAAGTAATCATCAAGGCTCCACATGAAAAATATTACATACTTTGGAGTTTATCTCTTGGTCTTGGTTTCAGAATTTCGGATACATTAAAATTGACTGTGAAAGATGTTACTTCTTCTAATGCAGAAATAACCGAGCAAAAAACAGGCAAAAGGCGTATGGTAACTGTACCCGCAGGGTTACAACCTGTGATTAATGAATACATTAGAAAATACGACCTAAAAGAAAACGACAAGCTGATTTTTGCCAACAGAAAAGACGGGACTAAAGACAAAGCTATCGACAAATCTCAGGCATATAGAAAATTGCGAGAGATAGTAGAAGCTGTTTGTCCTGATGTGCAATTTTCTAACCATACTACGAGAAAGACTTGGGCTTACTTCTTATACTTAAAAGAGGACAAGAATATAGCTATTGTACAAAAAGCCCTTAATCACACGTCTAGCCTTACGACCTGCGATTATATAGGATTATCGAAAAAGGAATTGAAAGAAACTCTGATTAAATATGACCCAATGTCGGGAGAATGGTAGAGTTAGTCTTTTAAACTATCCATTCCCTTTTGGGCAGTCTTTAATAGGTTATAGTAAAATTCAATTTCTTGCTCATTTGCATTACTTAGTATCTGCATAGCTTTAATAAAAAATGGGTTGTCATTAGTTGATACTTTAGATAAATCAACACCAACATCTTCAAGTTTTAAATCTAGTGCTCTTAGAATTTTATTTAATGTTTCGAAATTTGGGTGAAAACGCCCTGTTTCTATCTTTGAAATATGCTTTTCATGAATATTCGCCATTTCCGCTAACTTTGCTTGCGAAAGCCCTCGAGATATCCTAATTTGTTTTAATTTATCTCCAAAAGTATTGTCTTTGCTCATCCTTATACTCCTCTGTTATCTTAAAGAGTACACATAGCAAATTAAACAAATCTTATTGATATTATCTGTTTACAATTTGTATCAACTTATTGATATTATATCTTTTTCATGATTTTATCTATTTAGAATTGTAATAGGAGGAAAGTATGGCACAAAACTCTTGGTTTAGAACAGGTATTTTATATTTTGTTGATACTTGGTTAGAATATACCGTATTTATTTTATTTGCTGGGCTAATTTATGTGTCATGGCAATTTTTAAAAGATGAAAATACAATATGGCTAGGACTTCTTATCCTTTGTGTTGGGATATTAACATTGTCACTTATTTCATGGCTAATCTTTAGTTTAATTGATATTAGGTACTTATTAAAAACGATATCAGAAAACACCAAGAGAGAAATTGATATAAATGCTATAACAAAACAAGAGTCCAAGACATTACCTCCAGTTCCAGCAGAAGATGAAAAATATTGTCCATACTGCAATTCAATAATAAAAAAGAACGCTAAAAAATGTAGATTTTGTAATATGTGGTTAGGTAATAATGGAGGTAACGCATAATGAAATGTCCTTACTGTCATGAAGAAGTTGAAAAAAATTCTATTATATGTTCTGTTTGTGGAGAAAAAATTCCCACAATATATAGTATTTTTGACTCAATAAAAACTCAACTTCCCAAAATCCGAAAAATATTCACTATATGTATGTTTAGTATATTATTTGTAATTTGCATTTTTTTTCTAGTTAATTTCATGATTAAAACTATAGACAGTAATAAACTTACAGATACAGGGTATAAATCAATAGAGTTAAGTTATACTCCTGTGGGAAGTTTTTATGACGTTCTTTCTTCCCTTGGACAGCAAGAACAAGATTTGATAACATTTTTCAAAAAAAGTAAAAAAGAACAAGATAATTCAAAATTATTTGCAATATTCATGGATAATGTGAATAAAACACGTCAATATTTTACGGATAACTTCAATTATGAAAAAAGTTTAAGTGAACAAGGTATTATGACTGCAACAAAAATTACAGACGCAAATCCAAACCCAATAAGAATAACCAGCCCTGCTATAAATATTCTTAAGGTCGGTTTTAGGGGAGCTGTCGGTTTAATGATAGATTATGATTATGTACTAAAAACATATACTCCATACTTGACAGACGACTGGAAAGAATACTTTGAATTGTCAAAGCAATTGGACAATGATTTACAAATTGCAGAATATAACGATGACGGAATAAGTTTCGTACGGGCTTATTCCAAATGGGCAAACAAATGGAAAGAGTTTATAAAAAAATATCCTGACTTTCACATGAATGGTGATATATATGAAATGATACAGGAGTATGAGGGATTTGTTAATAATTATTATTAATCAGAATTAAGTTGAGCCCCAAATATTAAGATTTTGAAAAAAGTTGTATGTTTTAGCACCTGAGCCCTCAAAACCTGTTCATGCCAGTTTAAATTGTCGTTTGAAAGCTGAAACGAGGCTGACAGCGAGTAGCGGCTCAGCTAAGAGTGAAAGCGAGAAGTCAGCAAAAGACTTCAAAGCAGAACGGTTTCAGTCTTGGATGAGTGGCGTGAGCCACCTCAGGAAAGAGTAACAACTGAAAACGGGCTCTTTTTGTCCATTTTTCTTTTATTATTCTACTAATTTCTTCAAATTCTGCAAAAGAAAAACCCCGCTACTATTACGTAACGGGGTAAATAATTACATGGAAGATTTCAATTATAATAATTCACATTTATGCAGAATATCCGTTATTCGTTCAAGTTGTAAGTCATTCAAGCCCTCAGCTCTGAGTGCACTCTCAACCTTATGTATAACCTTACCTTTAAATTCCGCATTTATCACAATGTCTGGTCTATTTCTGTACCTGTACAAAGGCATGTGTACCTGATAAATACAGTCTATTACAATACCTTTGTATGCACTCGGAATTGCACTAACCTTTACTTTATTTATCAACTTAATTTGTAATGATTTCAAACAACCTATATCGATGTTACTCATTTAATTATTACTCCTATCTCCTCACGTATTGCCCTCTGTAACAGTGATAACACCTGTTTTCGCCAAATACCTCTTGGATTATCTCTTTCAATTTTATCAGATACGGATTTGATGAGGATAAAGCAATACCGCTCCACCTCAACATCAACCCCCGCACCGCTTTTGACACTTTCTCGAATGATAAAGGAGTTCAGAACATCGAGCAGATAATCTCGGGATTTACCTTTTCGATACCTGCGAACCCTCGCTATAACAGCAGAAACAGCGCTATTAACAAGAAATTTACTTGCTATCACTTTATTACAGCTCCTCAATATCTTGGTATTCCCAGTCCTGAATTTCTCGTTTTATCCCTAAGTCGCTCCAATTTAGCGGGTTAGAAACGACTACATAACCCATTTTTTCGTCTTTTTCAAAGTACGGTTCAACAGTTTTTCCGTTTCCTTTACCATCGTCAACATCAAGCCACACTTGGCGGAGTAAGCGATTGTCCTCCCATTTCATGTATTCTTCTGAAATTTCGCCATTGTTGTAATACTTTTGCTCAGGTTCTTTCCACACCTGTTGCAACTTTTCTTCAACAGCCTGCTTGACGAATTCTTGTACATTTTGGCACTTCGTAAGGTTAAGTGCGATAGCTATTATAACCTCGTCATGTAAAGAAAATGGAATATATGTACGACTAAGTCTTTCGCTTGGGGTATGCGGTTTGCGAGGATATTCGACATTACGTGGCATGTGTTTTTGATTGAAAGTGCCATCTAGTGCGGAATTGATAATTTCAATCACACCACTGCGAATTGACTTAATTTTTCTCCAATTTCGCAATCTAACTAGACGATTATAAGTTGCACTATCAACACTTACAACCTTGTTATTATTGTTTTTTCTTCTAACATCTGTATATTTGCGTCTTATAGCCATTTTTAATTTTCTCCTCCGTTTTGTAATAATTCTGCTAACTTGTCTTTTAAAAGCTCATTTACAAGTGAGCTTGGGTTTACGTTTAATTTTGCTTTCGCTTCCATTAAGTCCATTAATGTCTGGACTTCGATACTGAATGATTTTGTTACTTTGGGTTTCATTTCCTCTCCCTATCTGTTTTCTAGTACATTTTAGCTTTCGCTTTCTATACATAATTTAAACAGGAGAGACAACGAACAATAATAATGACAATAATAATGTTGTGTAATCCAGAGGCAAATACACCTAAACCTAATTTTCCCCCTCTTAAAGCCATTCTGAGGGCTGTAGATTTAACATTCAAGAATGTTTGACAGAATAAAAAATTGATATTAAAACATAGATGTAATTATTGATTGCACTAGAAATATAAAAAGGCGGATAGAGGCACTATGAGCGACTTTCTAGCTCTTGCGCATAAAACTCTCACAGAAATTTTCCGGAATTTCAAAACCTTTTACCCCACTGTTATTAGGTTAATAGTATCTATTTTTATAAAAACAAACACTACGTCTATATAGAGATTTTCTACTTTCTCAGAAATTTTTAAAAGCTCTGGAAATGGTAACACAATGGTAACAATAGCAATTTAATTAATAAAAATTAATCCTATTTATTAAATTAAAAAATCAAGATATTATTCACTTTTCGCCACTTCGTCAACTCAGTAAATTATATAAAACAGCCCCGATAAAAACTTTCACGGTGTAGACAGCGATTCGAATTCGCTTGGGGGTACCATTTAATAAGCCACGTATAGCGTGGCTTTTTTAGTGTTTAATTTTTAAAACATACATTATTATTGTATTTAAGCTAGTGTTAAACGAAAAATGCTTATTATATCTGCCTTATAGAGCTGTTTATTTTGCTAAAATTTCTAAAAATTTCGTATAGCGGCAACAAAAGTGGTAATAAAAAAAGTGCCTCAGAAAAATTCTATCATTTGTACAGCTCCCTATAACCCTCTCGTAGTCTAATTCTGGACTGTTGTAAATAAAATTCCGAAGTGGCAACATTAACAATCTTGCCACTATAAAATGTTAATAATAAAAATAGTCGTAAGCCTGTCATTGATACAGTTTTGAGCAATATCAGCTAAAAAAACAAAACTTCACCATCTGCAGGTATCAGTAAATTATCTATATTATTATTGTTTTTAAGATGTTCTAAATCTTTTCTTGTAACTGTTAAATGACTTACTGTATCCATGTGGCTTGCAATTACGGTCGCATTTTTAGAATTTTTTAAAACTTCTTTCAAATCATCAATATTCATAATTAAGCGTTCCCCATTTAATACTGTTGCGGCACAAGCATTAACTACAACTACATTTGGAGAATATTTCCTTAAGGCTTCTTTTACTTCTTCACACCAAATCGTATCACCAGCAATATAAAGTGTTTTTTCTACTTTAGCTTTGAAAACAATACCCATTGCATCGTAAGGCATTCCAATAGAATCACATAAAGGTTTTAAAATGTCTCGTTTTCCATGTTGTGTATGAGTTTTGTATAAAGTTATATTTCCATAGCTTGTACCTTGTTCTGCTAAAATTTCAACATCTTTAAAACCTTTTGATAATATAAAGTTTCTATCAAATTCTGATTGAACAAAAATTTTAAGATTTTTATCTATTGCATGTTCTGCATATTCGTCCCAGTGATCAGGGTGAATATGAGTAATGATAACAGCATCGACATCTACAATTTTATCAATAGAAAAAGGTAATTCTACTCTCGGTTGTCGAATTTCAGAATTAACTGCTGTTTCAAAACCCGGCATATACTCCTTTGGTCCAAGCCAAGGGTCTATTAAGAATCTTGTATTGTCGTATTCTATAATTAATGTTGCATTTCTAACTTGAGTAATTTTCATGTAATCATCTCCTTTTATAATAATATTAAATTCTTATTTACTTTATTTCAAGAATGCACTATTTTGTATAATATACACATAAAAGTATAATAGTTACCAAAGCCGAAGGCATAAAACTAGCCAAAGAAAAAGGAAAACGTTTAGGTAAACCGCCTATTAAGTACCCAGAGAATTGGGATAATGTTTACAGAATTTGGAAATCTGGAGCTATTACAGCCAGAAAAGCAATGAAACAACTCAATTTAAAACCAACAAGTTTTTATAAACTGGCTAAAAAGTATAAGAACAATTAAAATAAACGTCTAAGAATTTTATTTTACAAAATTAAAATAATTTCAATTTTGTAAAATGTATTTTGCATTTTGTTGATTTTTTCATTATTGTAAAGTATTATAAAAACATAATGGAGCTAATATTATGACCAACAATGAAAAACTTATCAACAGACCCGAATATATAAAGAAATTAAATCAGTGGAAAAACCAAGAGGATTTAGTAAAAATAATTACCGGCGTTAGAAGATGTGGTAAATCTAAATTATTTGTACTGTTTCAAAATGAGTTATTAAAAGAAGATAATATTGAAGAAAGCCAAATTGTAAGTATCAATTTGGAAGATATCATTACAACAAGAAAAATCGGGCTTGAATACAACAATAAAAACATTTTAGTAGGTTATGAAAAACTGCTGGATTATATTTTGTCAAAGTTACAAGAAAATAAGATGAATTATGTATTCATTGATGAAATACAGTTGTTAGAAAATTGGCAAAATGTTGCTAATGCACTAAGACTGCAACCTAATATTGATGTCTATTTGACGGGTTCAAATGCTTATATGTTTTCAGGTGATTTGGCAAACTCTTTCGGAGGTCGGTATATTGAAATAAAAATGCAGCCTTTTTCGTTTGCAGAATTCTATAATTCATTATCAAAAGAAACACAAGCTAAACCTTTGCAAGAAATTTACCTGAAATACATTAAAGAAAGCGGTTTCCCTCAAACTATTAAATTTAATTCTGACATGGAATTGATTAACGATTATTTACTAAACACTGTTTATTTAAACACGGTGCAAAAAGATATTATACAAAGATATAATATTACAAATACCAACAAACTAGATTCTGTGATTCGTTACATGTTTGATAATATTGGAAATGAAACTTCTTTGAGAAATATAGAACGTGGGCTAAAATCATTTGGTTATAGTGTTTCAACACCAACAATAGACACCTATCTAAAAGGGCTTTTAGACAGTTATTTACTTTATAAGTGCGACCAATATGATATAAAAGGAAAACGAATATTAAATACCAACTCAAAATACTATGTTGCTGATATCGGATTGAGAAATGCTATTTTAAACAGCTCTGATAGGGATTTTGGGCATATTTTAGAAAATGTTGTTTACTTGGAACTTATAAAGCGAGGTTATAAAGTCAATGTTGGTAAATGCTATAATGCAGAGGTTGATTTTGTTGCAACAAAGAATAATACGGTAGA
>CALAWF010000028.1 GCA_937894665.1 uncultured bacterium
CTAGAGAATTTAGGAACGGCTCCGGAACCTAATTTGACAGTATTATGGTCAAAGAGATTGCCGCACAATTTCAAACAATATTGTGCTCATATTTCAATCACAACATCATCAATTCAATATGAAAACGACGATATGATGAGAGTTACACACGGAGATGATTATGCTATTGCATGTTGCGTATCTTCTATGGTTGTTGGTAAAGAAATGCAATTCTTTGGTGCTAGAGCAAACCTTGCAAAATGTTTGTTATACGCAATCAATGGTGGTATTGATGAAAGATTGAAAGTACAAGTTGGACCGAAATATCGTCCGGTAACTTCTGAATACTTAGATTATGATGACGTTATGGACAAATACAACGATATGATGGAATGGCTTGCAGGGTTATACGTCAATACATTGAACATTATTCACTATATGCACGACAAATATTGTTATGAAAGAGCTCAAATGGCTTTGCATGATAGAGATGTAAAACGTTATTTTGCAACAGGTATCGCAGGCTTATCCGTTGTAGCAGATTCCCTATCTGCAATAAAATATGCCAAAGTAAAGGCTATCCGTGATGAAGATGGAATTGTTGTTGATTATGAAGTTGAAGGAGATTACCCAAAATACGGTAACAACGATGATAGAGTTGACCAAATTGCAGTTGATTTAGTTAAAAACTTTATGGCAAAAATCAGAAAACATTACACTTATAGAAACTCAATTCCAACAATGTCAATTTTGACAATCACATCAAACGTTGTTTATGGAAAGAAAACAGGTAACACTCCGGATGGTAGAAAAGCCGGTATTCCGCTAGCCCCAGGAGCTAACCCAATGCACGGTAGAGATTCAAATGGAGCTGTAGCATCTTTAGCTTCTGTAGCTAAACTTCCGTTCAACGATGCTCAAGACGGTATTTCAAATACATTCTCAATTATTCCTAACGCATTAGGAAAAGATGAAATCTTTATGGGCGATTTGAATATTTGTTTAGATAACGGATGTTGCGAATCAAATTTAGGATAATTGTCATCCTGAACTTGTTTCAGGATCTCGTTAAAATTAACAAAGAAAAGGAAACAAATTATGACAACACAACAAGAAGAAAATTTAATAAATTTATTAGACGGATACGTAGAAAAAGGCGGACACCATTTGAACGTAAACGTATTTAACAGAGAAACATTATTGGATGCACAAGCTCATCCTGAAAAATATCCACAATTAACAGTTAGGGTTTCAGGATATGCTGTTAACTTCATCAAATTGACAAAAGAACAACAAGATGATGTTATCTCTAGAACATTCCACAGTGCAATTTAAAATTTGTTAAATAGAATGAAAAGTCCTGCAAATTAAAACCATTTGCAGGGCTTTTTACTAGCAAAAATTTTTCTTGAGTAATTTTATAATAATATAAATAGAACTTTAAAGGGAAAAAGATGGATAAGCAAAACGCACTTGGTATAGCTCAATTTACAGTAGGGGCTTCTCTTGGATACCAAGGAATAAAACATGGTTTGCCACGAGCTTTAGGATTAAGAACCGAATATCATATAACAAGTAAAGAAAATGCAGACTTAATAAAAAAGGCAGGAAACATTTTAGATCCGGCATTTGGAGGCAAAAACGGGTGGGCGGAAAAAACTGGGAGAAATTTATTCATAAAAAACTCTCAAAATTATGTTCATATAACGGGGTTACATAAAGATAATAATGTGGCAAAACCTCTTTTGGGTAAATTTACAGCACCTCTCAGGATGTTTTATAGAACCGTACAATGCCTTATGTATAAGACATTAGGAAGTATAGATGCTAAAAAATTTGAAGTTTTTTTTAGAAAAAGAGGTAAAAAAAACTTTATTATAAATATTGCAAAAGAATTTAAAAACACTCTTCTTCATAACAAAACTAAAAAATTCTGTATTTCGGGTACAGATTATTATTTCAATACAAAATTTGTTCCGGATGCGGATGATATTGCCCTAAAATCGGCAGAAAAATTAAAGGTTTATAACAATAGATTTAGTGCAATGGTTGCAGGGTTGAAAAAATTCGGAATTAAAGGGATGAAAGAAAATAAAAGTCGAGTTGCTTTTGGTGCCGGAATTTTAACTCTTGGAACTTATTCTGCTATAAAACTTATTAAAAAAGGAATAGATAATATTTGCCAAAGTTAGTATAATTATATAATATATAGTTATGACAGAAATTTATGGGAATATTCATTCAATAGAAAGTTGCGGAACCGTTGATGGTCCGGGGATTCGCTTTGTCGTTTTTATGCAAGGCTGTCCTTTAAGATGCCAATATTGCCACAACCCTGATAGCTGGTCTGTTGAAAAAAATCAACAAATGACGGTTAATGAAATTCTAGAAAAATATGACGGGGTAAAAGAATTTGTAAAAAGTGGCGGAATTACTGTAACCGGCGGAGAGCCACTTATGCAAACAGATTTTGTAACAGAATTATTTATTAAAGCTAAAGAAAAAAATATTCATACCGCACTAGATACATCCGGAATTTTGTTTAACCCAGACAATACTCAAAAAATAGATAACTTATTAAAATATACAGACTTAGTTTTGCTAGATATTAAACATATTAATAATGAAGAACACATAAAACTTACAGGACTTCCAAATGAAAATATCTTAAAATTTGCAAAATATTTATCTGATAAAAATATTCCAGTTTGGATAAGACATGTTGTAGTAAAAGATATAACTTTAAACGAAAAATACCTAACTCAACTGGGCGAGTTTTTAGGAACTTTGAATAATATTAAAGCTCTTGATGTATTGCCATATCACGATATGGCTATTCCCAAATACGAAAATTTAGGAATTAGTTATCCTTTAAAAAATACCCCTCCAACAACGAAAGAAGAAGCAATAAAAGCTCGGGATATAATCTTTTCGGCATATAAAAAACTAAAACAACTAAAAAAATAATTAAATAAAAGTTAATTTCTAATGACTTTACACAAAATACTATTAAAATAATAATAGAAAATCTTATTATGAATGGAGTTGGTGTAAATGTTAGATTTTGATAAGTTTACAGATTATTCTCAAGAAATTATCTCAAGTGCAAATGCTATTATGGGGGAATACAGAAATTCCCAAATGACACCGGAACACATTATGCTTGCGATGATTAAAGCTGATGGAATAATTAAAGATTATTTAACAGAATTAAATCTGTTAAACCAAGGATTTATTAACAAAATTGTTTCAAAAATTGAAAGTTTGCCAAAATTATCCGGACCTGTAAATAGTCAAGGGTTTTATTTAAGTCAAGAAACAATGAGATTGTTGGAACTTTCAATGGAAGAAAGCAAAAAGTTGAAGGATGAATTTGTTAGTATTGAATCAATCCTTCTTGCAATGACAGAACTTGATAACAGCGATATTAAATCACTATTGAATTCTAATGGAGTAACTTCAAGTTCTATACTAAAAATTATGAAAGATATAAGAGGTAATAGCAAAGTGGATACAAAAAATGCAGAAGAAAATATGAAGGCTTTGGAAAAATATTCTACTGATTTGACCGATTTAGCAAGAAAAGGCAAACTTGACCCAGTAATCGGTAGAGATGAAGAAGTTAGAAGAATTATCCAAGTATTAAACAGACGTACAAAAAACAACCCTGTTTTAATTGGGGAACCTGGGGTC
>CALAWF010000029.1 GCA_937894665.1 uncultured bacterium
AACTGTAACAGCAGATTTGATTTCACCGTTACCCAAAACTCTTAAACCAACGCAAGATGGGTGGATTGTTAATACTTCTTTCAATGTATCTAAAGAAATTTCTTTTAGACCCAAATCATCAAGTCTGCCAACATTGATTTGAGCATAGTTAAGTTTAGAATAAACTTGGAAGCCTTTCAATTTTGGCAATCTTCTGTAAGCTGGCATTTGACCACCTTCAAAACCTCTTTTAGCAGAGTTTCCAGATCTTTGACCTTCACCGTTATGACCACGGCAAGATGTTTTACCATGTCCAGATGAACGTCCTCTGCCTACTCTTTTAGATTTAGATGTAGAACCTTCTGCAGGTCTTAAATCTTCTAATGTTATATTTGACATTTTATTTCCTCTTTCTTTGTACTTTATTATACTTTATACACAATGGCAACTATTTTACAATCTCTACTAGGTGAGATACTTTGTTAACCATACCCATAATTGTTGCTGTTTCGTAGTGTTCAACAACTTGGTCTTTTTTAGTTAAGCCTAAACCTCTAACAACTTTGCGTTGAGCTTCAGGTGTTCCGATTAAACTTCTAACAAGTTTAATTTTGATTGAATTTGCTTTTTTATCTGTCATAATTTTTATTTCCTTATAGTTAAATGTTCATTACGTCAATTAGTTTAAAAATTCAGCCATTGATAAGCCACGTCTTTTAGCTACATCTGTGAATGGTGTTAATGCTTTTAAAGCAGCGATTGTAGCGTTTGCAGCGTTCAATGGAGATTTTGAACCTAAAGATTTTGAAAGGATATTTTCAATACCAGCAAGTTCTAATACTGAACGAACAGCACCACCTGCGATAATACCTGTACCTTCTGAAGCCGGTCTTAACATAACTTCGCCTGCACCAGATTTACCAGTGATTGGGTGAGGAATAGTTGTTTTGAAGATAGGTACTGTAACAAGATTTTTTCTACCATCAGCAATAGCTTTTTGGATAGCGATGATAACTTCTGATGCTTTAGCACAACCAACACCAACTTGACCTTTTTGGTTTCCAACGATAACGATTGCACGGAAGCTTAATTTTTTACCACCTTTAACAACTTTTGTTACACGGCTGATTTGAACAACTCTTTCAGTCCATTCTGATTGAGGTTTTTCTTCAGTTGTTTCAATTTTTTGTTTTCTACCACGTCTTCTTCTTGGTTTTTCTTCTGAAGCTTCAACAGGAGTTGCTTCTGCTTTAACTTCTTCAACAGGAGCTTCAGTAACTTTTAATTCTTCATTGTTTTCCATTGATTTTACCTTTCTTTGTAATTTAATTACTTTCAAATGTTTTGTTATATCAGGAAATCCTGATGTATATATTTTTGAATAGTATTCGAACTTTTAACTTCTGACAAAGTAAATATACCCCAAACACTCCGCCACGTCAAGGCTTTTGTGAAGAGATTTTAATGAGTAAAGTCAATAAGTCTATAGGTCGATTGATTAGGGAATAAGGGAAAAGGAAATAGGGGAAAAGGGAATAGGGGAAAAGGTTCGTTACAATTTTTATATAATACCGAGAGTCTCTCTAACTTATGCGTACAGATAGAGATTCCGAAACGGTCTTAAATCGTCATTCTGAGCAGAGCGAAGAATCTCTAACTAGGGCAAACTGATAAAGAAATGTAGGAGAAATACATATCCTAAACTTTTCTTACGACTTTTCTGTCAACAAATAGTCCAAAGATTTTTTATAAAAAGATGCAAATTTATAGGCATTTGTTAATGAAATTTTATGCTTTCCACTTTCAACGTTAGAAATATAAACAGAACTAAAATCAAGATTTTCGGCAACCTCTTCTTGAGTCAAACCAAGTTTAATCCGTTCTAATTTAATATTTAATCCAAAAATTTTTAATAAAATTTCATCATCCATAGTTTAATTTTATAATCTTGACTTTAAATATCCAATTATCTATAATTTAAATAATTTAAACTATAGAATAAATTATTAAAGGGGCAATTATGAAAAATAAAAGAAACGCTGGTTTTACATTGGCTGAAGTATTAATTACATTAGGAATAATTGGAGTTGTCGCAGCAATGACAATTCCGACACTTATTGCAAATACAAACGGAGCAAAATTCCGTTCTCAGTTCAAAAAGACCCTTTCTACACTTAACCAAGCGGTAAGAAGTAATGTTGCCCAATACGATTTTGATTTTTCAATGGTTCAGAATTGCGGAAATAAAGACAAAGATAATCCGGAAAATATTCAATCAATTTGTGCAATGTTAAATGGTTCTTTAGTAGGGAAATATGCAACCAAATACAGTACACTAAAAACAATTGATAACAAAATATATTTCCAAGTAGTTTTTGATGGTACTGCTCCAGATACTTTGATTGAAAACAAAGGAGTCGAATTGTATATGTACCAGCTATCTGACGGTTCAATCTTTGCATTTCACTCTCCATTTGAAGGTCAGAGTGGGGATGTTGCCTGCTCTCTTAATGGAAGAAGTTTAGAAGACGCATTTAAAGATACTCAATTTCAAAAATTTTGTATTGGATATATTGATGTTAACGGAACCACAAAGCCTAATAAAGAAGTTAGATGTTCAGATGGGAAAAGTCATTCTAAAGACATCAACGAAAAATGTGTCGTTCCTAATAGTCCAAAATTTATGGGAGATGTTTTTCCTGTTGCTTATTATGACATGACAGTAGTACCAGCATCCGCCGCAAGTAGATATATTCTGAACTCTGCAAAATAGAGAGATGGAGACAACTTGAACGGAGAGGTCATACTTAACTGGTTTCAGGATCTCTAACTAAATGCGTTCAGTCAGAGATTCTTCGGGTAAATTTGTTAAATAATCTTACTAATTCAACAGTTGACCCCTCAGAATGACATAAATTGAATAAGGGGTTCGG
>CALAWF010000030.1 GCA_937894665.1 uncultured bacterium
TCATTTCCGATAAGGTTGTTAATTCTGTGCATCTTGATTTTCGGATTATATAAATAATCTGCCATATGTCTAAATTCGTGAAGTAAAGTATATTTGTTTTCAACCTCATCAGTTCCCTTTTTTATCGGCAAATTAAAGACAAAACCTTTATATACTAATTCTGAATTGTTTTTATCCGTTGTTATTATGTTCCCAAACCTTCCGCTGTAACTTTCTTTGTTTTCTTTTTTAATTATGTAATTTAGCTTATGAGGTGCAAAAACCTTATCTATACATTTTTTGATTTTTGGAATTGAATAAACTTCGTCTTTACATTCTTTTGAAATTTCTTTATAAAACTCAAGACTTTTTTGTCCTGCGATTTCATTTCTTTTTTCGAATGTATTTTTTACAACATTGTATGGTAGTTGAGCATTTGGTAATATTCTTGAGGTAATGTTATATGTCATTATTATTTTCCTATTTTATGCTTTGTATAAAATTCGAAAATAATTTTTTTGTTAGTTAAAATGGCAAAAAAATTTTGTTGATTTTTAATAATATGCGTGTTAGCATTGTACCTGTAAATAAAAAAGGAAAGTAATTTTGATGCCAAATTTAAATTTAAACACTCAATCTTGGTGGTGCCTGTTGAATAAGACAGGTCTTTTGAGTTGGCGTTAGAGCTGATAATTTTATAAATTAAGTTTAATTATAAATGACCTGATCTTATATGTTCAGGTCATTTTTTGTTGTCAGTTTATCTAATAAAAAAGGAAATTACTTATGGAAATCAGAAAAATAAATAACACTACCCCCGCATTTACAAATTCAGGAAAAATTGGTTTAGGCTTAAGAACTGCAAGTAAAGTTTGTGCAATACAAGAAGGCGGAGCAGGGTTATCACATATTAAATTTATTCAAGATTGTGCAACATGTCTTCTTCCTAAAGTTGTATTTGCAAGGAGTAAGGCAGAATTAGCAGAAAATACTTTTCTTGAATTTACGGAATCTATTCTTGTTTATTATGTTCCTGCGTTGTTAGGAGAAAAAATATTTAGAAAAGTTTTTTCTAAAAAACTTCCAAATGACTTGAAATCCAAAGTTGCAACACCTGCTTCAATTTTGTTGAAAAATAAATCCTTATCCGCAAATAAAAAAATCATGCCTGTTAAAGCTGCACTTGCTTTGGCTGGTTTAGGAATTCCTTTAACCGAATTTATATTGAATTATGCAAAAAATATTATGACTTTAAAAGTTTTTAAACAAGCAAATTTTGATAATATTGCAAATTTGGATAAAAATAAAAAATCTGATGACAAGGTTCAAGCACAAAAAGTTGAAAAAAGTGCTAAACATAATATAAAAATGGCGGGAGGAATTTATGCTGCTGCTTTGACTCTTGGTGGCTTATTACTTGCAAAGGGTGATAAATCAAAATTCTTACAACATATTTCAGAGTTGATTGTTGCTCCTGGAACAAAGCTATTTAAAAAGAATGAAAAAATGAAAAACTTCTTTAACAAATTTTTCAGTTTAGATTTCGGAAATAATAACGGCAAGCTATGTTTATCAAGAGGACAATTAACCTCTTGTGTTTTGATTGGAGGGGCTGGGTATTTTGGTTCATCAAAGGATAGAGGAAAACAAAATTTCTTAGAAACATTGTATCGTTATCCACTTGTTGGTTTTTACATAATTTGTGGCAATGAGTTGTTAGAAAAAGGATTTAAAAAACTATTATTCAAGACAGGAAAATGCAAAGAAGTTTTGAATGATAAATTAGAAGTTCCAAGATTTGATGAGTTAAAAGCTTATGTCAAAAAGTTTGATGGAAATGAAAATGAATTGTATAAAAAAATGTTGAAACAAAAAGTTTTGATTGCCGGTTTACCTTTATTATTTGGCATAGGCGTAATGGGTTTCTTTATTACAGAATCCTCAAATCTATTTACAAAATTCAGATATAATAAAGATAAGAATGTTTCTAAAAAAATAAACATGTAATTGTAATAAATTTTTCTGAGAATATACTAAATAGTGAAAGAGGTTTAATAAAAATGAAAGTTCCCCGAATAAATTTTGTAAGAACACCTTATAACTATGTTAAATCTGCGTGCAAAAAGGGCGTAAAATTTATGTCTGAACCGTTAGATTATGACGAATTTATGAAGAAAAGCCCATCTACAGGTTTGACTACAGATGAGCTTATTGATTTAATTTTACGTAATTTGTAAGTTGTTATTATCTGCAACGGCAACTTGGACTTTGGGTTCCGTCATTGCAAATGTAGTATCCGCTTTTCCCACAATAAGCAACTCCTCCGTGATGAGAACAACATCCAGAACGGAAATCTGTTTGTGTTGGTGTAACTTGTGAGTACGCAACAGTACTAAATCCTACAATTGTTGCTAATAGTCCTAAACAAATAAATACTTTTTTCATATTCCCTCCATTTATACAAATTTATAAAAACATGTGTTTGTTCTTCTTTCTATTAGCCACCTTGCTAATTTTCAATTGAGAAGAGGAGGTATTTTAATATTTTTAAATAAATTTAGCTTTATTTAAAATATTTTTAATGCATGATAATTTTAGCTTCAACATTTTTTACTCCGTCGAGTGAATTATTGAAGCTATTTATTAATTCCGCAGATGTTTGAGCATTATAAAATTTTCCGCTTGTTACAAGTGCAGTGCATTCCAGTTGTTCCAAGTCTTCTGAATCTTTTATATTGAAAGCGATAACATCAATTGATACATCTCTTCTTATTTTGATTAAATTCATTACAAATTTACATGGGCTTTCATCACAATTTTCTCCACCATCAGTTAATAAAATTATATGTTTTTTGCCTGAAAAGCCCATAAAATCATATTTAATTGCTTGTTTCAGAGAATACGTAATTGGAGTCATCCCTCGGGGTTTTGTTTTTGAGAGTGCGTTTTCAATGTTATTTGTGTTATGGGTTGTTATTGGTGATACAAGTGTTGATGCTCGGCATGCTTCTATTGGGGTAAATCCCATTCTATGTCCGTAAACTCTTAATCCTACCCAAGTATTTGGATTTATTTTTGGTAAAATCTCTCTCATTGTATTTATCATCAAGTCAAATTTTGTTGAACCCTCTAAAGATTCTTCCATGCTGTTTGAAAGGTCTAGGATAAACAAAATTCGTTCTTGTTCATTATTTTGGAAAGAGTAATTATGCGGACTATAGACCCCGTATTGTTCTGATAATACCGGACTGTTTACGAATAATAAAAAAATAAAAAATACGATAAAGGATATTTTTTTCATATAGGGATTATAGATTGTATTTGAATGTTTTATATTCCCTGCTTTGCTAGTTTTGCATGCTTGTAATATCATGAGGGCATATTACAGATAAATAAGGAATTAATAATGGCTACAAGTAAAGAAATAATAAAACAAGCAGAACGTGATTTGCGAGAACAATTTGAAATAATTGATGAAATTAGAGATTATAATCAAGAGAAAGTTTTAAAGGCTTTTGTAGATAATAGAGTTGCTCCTGAACATTTTTATACCGTTTCAGGTTACGGGCATGACGATTTGGGTAGAGAAGTATTAGATAAAGTTTTTGCTCAAGTTTTTAAGGCTGAAAAAGCGTTAGTTAGAATACATTTCGCTTCAGGAACACATACTTTGGCTTGTGCTTTGTTTGGGAATTTAAGACATGGAGATAAATTATTATCCGCTGTTGGGACTCCTTATGATACGATGCAGGAAGTTATCGGTACTATGGGCGATGAAGAAACTAGACGTTCTTCTCTTATCGGTAATGGCATTTTGTATGATGAAGTACCGCTTATAAATGGCATGGATGTTGATTTTGAAAAGTTAAAACAGATGGTTGATGATTCCACTACAATGGTTCTAATTCAACGCTCAAAAGGATATTCAACAAGAAAGTCTTTAACTATTGAAACTATTGAAAATATTTGTAAAACGGTTAAGGCAAAAAATCCAAACTGTATTTGTTTTGTTGACAATTGCTATGGTGAATTTGTTGATACAAAAGAACCACTAGAGGTTGGAGCAGATTTGATTGGTGGTTCTCTGATTAAAAATCCTGGTGGCGGAATTGTTGAAGCTGGTGGTTATATTGCAGGTAAGGAGTTATATGTCGAAAGAGCTGCAAATCGTTTAACAGCCCCTGGAATTGGTTCTGAGGGTGGAGCGATGTTTAACCAGCACAGATTAATTTTTCAAGGTTTATTTATGGCTCCTTCTGTTGTGTCAGAAGCTGTTAAAGGTGCAGTTCTTGCTTCAAAAATCTTTGATGAAATCGGTTTTGATTCTTCTCCAAAATATAATGAAAAAAGAACTGATATTATCCAAAATATAACGTTTGGTTCTCCTGAACCGTTGGAACATTTTTGTAGAACAATCCAATCTTTGTCTCCTGTAAACGGTTATGTAACTCCAATTCCTGAGTACATTCCGGGGTATGAAGACCAAGTTATTATGGCTGGAGGAACTTTTGTTGAAGGCTCAACTATTGAACTCTCTGCTGATGGACCAATGAGAGCACCATATGTTGCATATATGCAAGGTGGTTTGAATTACGCCCATGTAAAAATTGCTTTAGAAAAAATCCTTGATAAAGTCAATTAATAACGGTTGTTAACAATTGTAAACTTCGATAAACTCTTATCCTATCTGTATTTTAGGATAAGAGTTTTTTTAATGGGGCAATTTTTCAAGCATTCAATACTTTATATATATGTAATATATAAAGCTAAATATGTGTGCTTAAAATAATGAGAGGATGATTACATGGGTGAAGACTTTAAAATCAACGGTTCATCTTACAATCTTTCTGAGGTATCGAAGAAGGCTCTTGAAAAAGATGAAACTATCACGAAAAACAAAGCATTTAGTCTAATTTTTGATGCCTTAGATAAAAACAAAAAGGACTCAAAATTGGATTCAAAAGAACTTGCTACCTTCTTTTCTGATTTGAAGAAGGCTGATACTGACAACAATAAAGATATAACGCCAAAAGAACTAGAAGCAATTACAAAAGAATTGAATAAACAGGCTTCTAGCGGTACAGAAATAAAAGTTGCAGATGTTGAAGGCTTTTTCTCTCATGTTATGGCTGAAATAAGTGATTTGGGAGCTAATGACAAAATAAAAGTGGAAGATGCTCTAAAAGCTGAGGATACTGATACCGATACGGACACTGACACAGATACTGATTCCGATGGAACCCATACATATACAGTTCAGATGGATGAAGATTATACGGATATTATTAAACGTTCATTAAAGGCTAAAGGTGTTGAAGAACCGACCGATGAACAAATTCAAAAAGAGAAAGAAAACTTTGAAAAGAATAACCCTGGAGCGGTGAAACGTAATAAGAAAGGCGTTGAGTATCTTTTAGTTGGAGCACAAGTTAAACTTGAAGGAAAATTAGAAAATAAAGATAATTCACAAGAACAAATTGACCTTTGGGTTGATAAGTATATAAATAAAAAAGATGTATCAGATAGAGTTAAAGGTTCTGAAGAGCATCAAGGTGAAGATGGAAACACTGCAGATCCTGCAATAGTTAAAAAAGCAGAGGAAGCTGGTTACAGAAAAACATATTCTCCGGATTTCTTCTACGATGAAAAAACAAAGAAACACATGAAATACAACTCTGAAACCGGCAAATTTGAAGAAGTTCCAAATTTAACATATGTGGATAAAAATGGAAATCAAACATACGTAATTCAACAAGAGGGCAATTTAAAACGCCAAGAAATTCGAGATAAAAAAGGAAATATTACTGCTCTTAGAGCTTTGACTAATTCATCGCATACCTATACGAATCCGGAGTATGTTGCTCAAAAGTTGGGTTTAGATAAAACTTGGGGTTCTGAAAAAGGCGTATATTACAATAAAGCAACAAAACAACATTTTGTTTGGGATAGTGCTAAAAACCAGTTTGTTGCTAAGAATGATATAAGAACAATGTATAAAGATGGAACTTACATGGGTACGGATGGTCAAAAACATTCATTATAAATAATTAATACTAAAGAGGTGTTTTTAACACCTCTTTTTCGTATTTTGTAAAGTTTCTTTACTCCCTCAAATTCAGTAAGTATCACTATTTTCAGATATATTAATTAAGGGGGTATTCAATTTATGTTTTATATGCTACAATGTCAAGGCACAATGAAAATGTGTACATGAAAAATTTGGTGTATAGAAGTTATATTAAAAACAGAAGAGAGGTAAAATTATGTCATTACCAAATGTAGCATATTTTTCAATGGAAATAGCTATGGATCAATCTTTAAGCACTTATTCTGGAGGTTTAGGATTCTTAGCTGGCTCTCATATGCTTTCAGCAGGTTATTTGCAAATGCCTATGGTCGGGGTTACAATGTTATGGTCATACGGTTATTACGATCAAAGAATTGATCATTCAGGCAATGTTGAAGTTGCTTATATCAGAAAATATTATGATTTCTTAACTGATATTAACGTAGAAACAGAAGTTGAATGTTTCGGTGAAAAAGTTAAAGTTAAGGCTTATAAAGTTGAACCTGAATTATTCGGAACTTGCCCTGTTTATTTATTAACAACAGATATTGAAGGAAACAGTGATTGGGCTAAGAGTATTTCTTATAAATTATATGATGGCAATGAAAAAATTCGTGTTGCTCAAGAAACAGTTTTGGGTATTGCGGGTGTAAGAATCTTACAAAAAGTTGGATATAATTTTGATGTTATCCATATGAACGAAGGTCATGCTCTTCCTGCTGCATTTGAATTGTTAAGACAATACAATGGCGATTTGGAAGAAGTTAAAAAACGTACAGTATTTACAACTCACACTCCTGTTGCTGCTGGTAACGAAGTTCACTGGGTTGATACATTACTTGAAGGTGGTTTCTTCGCTGGTGCTAGCCGTGAAACAGCAGTTAACCTTGGTGGAGAAAACTTCTCTCTAACAGTTGCAGCTTTGAGAATGTCAAGAATTGCAAATGCTGTTTCTCAATTGCACGGTCTTGTTGCTAACAAGATGTGGGAATGGGTTGATGGCAGATGCCCAATCAGAGCTATTACTAACGCTGTAAATCTTCAATACTGGCAAGATAAGAGAGTTAAAGATGCTCAAAACGATCCAGAAAAATTATTAGCTGTTAAACGTGAAATGAAATCTGAATTGTTCAAATACATTGCTAACGTTGCAGGTAAGAGATTCGATCCGGATGTATTAACTATCACTTGGGCAAGAAGATTTGCTGATTATAAACGTGCATGGTTAATCTTGATGGATAAAGATAGAATTGGCAAATTGTTAGATGAAAACAAAGTTCAAATTATCTTTGCCGGTAAATTCCACCCAGATGATGTTATGGGTAAGGAAATGTTTAACAAATTGTTGAACAGATCTCACTCTTTGAAAAATGTTGTTGTTCTTCCTGGTTATGAACTTCAATTGTCAGGCATGTTGAAACGTGGTACTGATGTATGGTTGAATACTCCGTTAAGACCATTCGAAGCATCTGGTACTTCAGGTATGTCAGCTAATGCTAACGGTGCAATTCACTTGTCAATTTATGATGGTTGGACTGTAGAAGGAACATTCTCAGGTATCAACGGTTATGCTATTGAATATCCTGAAATTGATGATGAAATGTCATGGGAAGAAAGACATTGGAAAGATCATAAGTGCTTAATGAGTATTATTGAAGATCAAATCATTCCAACATACTATGACAACAAACCTGAATGGGCTAGATTGATGCGTCAAGCTATCAGAACATCTGAAGCTTACTTCAATTCAGACAGAATGGTAATTGAATATTATAACAGATTGTATAAACCAATTGCTCATGATGATGAATGCTCAGGTGGCAAAAAACAAGAAATGAATATTAAAGAAGCTCCGACTTTTGATGCTTGGACATTCTCTAATATTAAATAGTTTCCTAATAGCTATAAAAAAGACCTTGGTTTAACTTTAACCAGGGTCTTTTAGTTTCTACATGTTTCTACTTCACAATGAAGCATGTTATTTTTTTAGGTCTTATATTTAGGTCTTGTTTTATAAATATGAACTTAAAAGATTTGAATAATAGCTATGTTGCTCTGATAGTCTTGACTCTCGCCGCTATCAATTATCAATTGTAACGAAATATTAAATTTATAAAACAAAGGGGTTGAAATCAAAATTTTTTAGAGTTACTATATCAAATGTGCAGCGAATGAGTTGCACTTCAGAAATTTTTAAAACCAGATACTTAGATTTTTCTAACAAACGAAAGTTTTATAAAGTTAAAGTAAAAATAAAAATATCACTTGACATTAAAAGTTTAGATGATAAGATAAGGAAACCGGCGGGAGTCGGAAAGAGGAAATCCGATAGCGAAGCAATCGAAATGATTGTAAAGCGTTGGAGACGAGAAAAC
>CALAWF010000031.1 GCA_937894665.1 uncultured bacterium
CGGGGGCATAGCCCCTGATAACTCGAGCCATTCGGTCATTCGTGTTTTTCTTTTTTTTTGTAAAACATATAAGTAGAGGATGTTAAAATTAAGACATAATTATATTATGTCTATTATTTACTATAAATATGGGTCAAATAAGAATTTTTAGGAGAATAGCTATTGAAAAAGAATGTTTATATTTTATTGATAAGTCTGTTTTTATTAAGTTATACTGGTTGTTATGCAGATACAGTGGATGTATTTTCTTCTTATTTTGCAGAAAATAAACAAGAATTAGTAGAAGTTGTAAATCCAGATTATACATATACATACAAAACTCCTGACGGAAGAATTATTTTCAACAATCTTGAACAACCATTAAAATTTGATAGTGATTTAGCTATATATCAAAAAAGAGGAAAATATGGATTGGTAAATAAAAATGGTGATTTTGTAGTTGAGCCTATATATGATGTTATTTCAGATCTTCACGATGGAATGAGGGCTTTTTTGTTCCAAGATGCAAGCGGAAGAGTAAAAATTGGATATTTTAATCAAAAAGGTGAAATTGCAATCGAACCAGTACCCGCTGATATTCATTTACAATCCGATTACTCATATGACTATAATTTTTATAATGGTTTAGCAATGTATAGAGATCCTAATACAAATAAGTATGGATATATAGATAAAACTGGAAATTTAGTTATTCCAATAGTATATCAATGGGCAGAACCTTTTAAGGAAACCTTAGCTCCTGTTACGATGGGAGATAAATATGGTTATATAGATACAACCGGTCAACTTATCCTTCCTTATCAATATGTATTTGCAAATGCTTTTTCTGAAGGATTAGCGGCTGTATATGATGGTAATGCTTGGGGATATATTGATCATTCTGGAAATTATGTTATTGAGCCTCAATTTGGAAGTTATGAAGGACATGAAGGAGAAGATACGGCTAATCCATTTATTGATGGTTATGCAGCTGTATATTTGGGACAAGGCATGGCTGTATCTTATGGAACAAATGATGGTAAATTTGCATTAATTGATAAAGAAGGGAATATTCTGAATGGTTTGGAATATGATTCATTATGGTTGTCATATGACGAATTTGGAAAAGCGTATTATTATGCTCAGTTGGGTAAAAAATCGTACAAACTTAATTCCAGAGGAAAAATTTTAGAAGTTGAGGATTCTGTTAAAGAAGAAAATCAAAACTTCTACTAATTTTAATTCAAAGATTGTAATATTTATGTAAGTCGGATTAGTAAATCCGACCTACAAATAAAATTGTAATAAACTCAGAATGACATAATAATTAAATAAAGACCTTAGTGCCATATATCTTAATGCCTTCTGTTTTGAACTTATAGACTTATCAACTTATAGACCTATAGACTTGTAACGAACTTATTCCCCTATTTCCTTATTTCCCTGTCCCTTAATAAATTATAAAAAATCCTACAAACGTTTTATTATTATTTTAAATTAGTTTGTTATAATAATTTTATGTTTGATTTATCATCGCCAACGATATATATTCCAACAATTTTCATAGCTTTGGTTGCAATATTTGCTTCCATCTTCTACAAAGATGCAAAAAAAATTGTCAAAAAAAATACGAAAGACTTACCTTATTACACTGAAATTTCTCTTTCTATGGGATATATAGACAGAAATGTTTTAGAAAACGGCAGATTTAAGTATAGAAATAATGTAAATCCGGAAATCAAATATGACAACGATATGTACAACTCTTTACGTCATGCCGGAGTTTTGTACTCTATGTATTTGTATGAAATTTTAGGACTAGAAAACAGATACCACGATGCCAGATTAAGAGCTTCTAAATATTTTGTAGAAAACTATATAAAAAAAATTGATGATATTCGTTATGCGGTAATTTCTAACCCTAAAGAAGAAGAATTAAATATAAATATTGCAAAATCCGGAGCTTCCGGTATTGCATTATGTGCTTTAGCCAATCTTTATAAAGAAGAAGAAATAGAATTAGATATTATTCGTGGTTTGGGCGAATTTATTTTATCACTGCAAAGCGAAGATGGTAACATTTATGCCTATTATGATTTAGATAAAAAAGTAATAAATAAAAAAGCAGAAGCAATATACTATCCAGCAGAAGCTGCTGCAGGATTGATGTATTTGTATGAAGTTGACCCCCAACAAAAATGGCTTGATGCAATCAAAAAGACTATTTTATATTTAGTTAAAACCAGAAAAAAAATGGATTTAGATATACCATTCGACCATTGGTCAGTTTTAACTATTGAAAAATTATTCAAAGCAAACTTAGTTACCCCATCAGAAAAAAATACAATGAGAGCCTACGCTGAGCAAATGGCTATTCCAATGTTAAGCAATCAAATTACAAATAGAAATAACAGTTACTTTGGAGCTTTTAAAGATAATGTAAGACTTTGCAGTATCGGTACTATTATGGAAGGTATGGCTTCAATTTATTTCTGTACAGACAGTGAAGATTTGAGAAAAATACTTTTCAAATCTATGTCTATTGGTAATTATTTTTTAAGTAAAACACAAGTAAAAACAGGAATTTTCGCCGGTGGACTTCCCAATTCCGCAAACTGGGTTAAACCTGGAGTTACTCCAAATGCCAGTGTAATAAGAATTGACAATGTTCAACATGTCGTTTCAGGTTGGTTGAAATTTCAAAAGATATTAGATATTACAGGTCTTTATTAAGCACAACTTGGTTTCTGCCGGAATTTTTAGCTTTATACAAAGCAGTATCGGCTTTTTCTAACAATTCTTCTTTTGTCGAAGTGTTTTCACCTAGCTGGCATGCTCCAATACTTACGGTAATATTAATATTTTTACCCTGATATTCAAGATTAAGAGTCTGAATTGTTTTTCTAAATCTTTCCAGAGGAATAATTGATTGGTCAATATCAGTTTCTGTAAGGATTACAACAAACTCTTCTCCACCATATCTAAATACCGTATCGGTTTTTCTAAATGTTTGAAGAGCGGAATTAGCAACCTGTTTCAAAATATAATCACCGCATTGATGTCCATAAGTATCATTTACAGATTTGAAATAATCAATGTCAAAAATAACAACAGTAAGTTTGTTGTTATAACGTTTTGCACGTAAAAATTCTTTTTCATAAGTATTATCAAAACATCTTCTATTTGATAACCCTGTAAGTTCATCTGTTTGTGATAAATATTTTGTTCTTGAATACATAAAGTTTATCTGTCTGATAACTTCTAATTTATTTTCTTCCGGAACATCAAATGTTTGGATTATATGTTCAATATTTTGTTGGATTTCATCTAATACACCATCCGGAATATCAAAAGATAACTCTTCTAAATTTTCAACCATAAAGCTCCTCTTACAGTTACTTTAACATAAAATTATACGGATAAAAACTCTTCTTTGTTGTTTGGATATTTACTAGTTTGGTTTAACCCCTCATTTTTACCTTATCCCCGAGTGATAAGGAATTATAGATTTTGGAATTATATATTTTTTTTCGGTTATTTTTATTAAAAACTTTAATAATTTACAAATTTGTTACAAAAAATTTATATGATAGTATTTAAGTACTAAAGGGACAACTTTATATGTGGGACAAACTAAAAGAACAATTTAATCTTTTAAAACTTGAGAAAAAGAAGTTATGTCTTATTACAAATTCAGATAAATTTAAAACAAAAGATGAATTTTTAGACGCAATAGCTTCAGCTCTTCAAGGTGGGGTTGACGTTGTTATGCTGAGAGAAACTATTCATCCCGATAATGTTATTGTCGAAATAGCTTCTAAAATAAGAATACTTTGCGATGAATATAATGCAACTTTTATCGTAAATAATCGTCCTGATATTGCGATGTTAACAGAAGCTGACGGAGTTCACCTCGGTCAAAAAGATATAACCCCGCACGATGCACGCAAAATTTTAGGAGAAAATGCAATTATCGGAAAATCAACTCATAATCCTGAAGAAGTAATTAATGCAATAAATGAAGGAGTTGATTATATTACATTTGAACCAATCGCCAAGAATCAAAAAATTACAGAAGAATATATTTCATGGGTAAATGAAAATATTGATATTCCGGTATTTTTAGCAGGTGAAATCAATAAGAAAAATATAAATAATATTATTCAAAATGGAACAAAGAAAGTGGCACTAACAAATGCAATAATGTATGCCAAAATACCCGAAGACATCGCCAGAAAAATTTTTAATTCTTTACCATAAATAAAAAAGAAAGAACTCTAAAAAATTAGAGTTCTTTTTTCTACTACACTACTTTTCCGTCTACCACTATAATTTTACATTTGGGCTTTCATATTCAATACCCATATCTTTTAAGGTTTTAATAAAGTTTTGAGCACAAATGCGTTGAGCTTCAGGAGGTACAATTCTCAAAATTTCAACTGTTTTTGAAATTACAGGGTCTTTATCGTACCAACGATTATTCGCATTTACAGGTTTAACCATTGCATAAAACTTATCAATTGTTTCTTTTGAAACTTTTTCTTCAATCTTTTGCAAAAAGATTTCTGCTTGAGCTCTTAATTCAGTTTGATAATTTCTCAAAAGCTCAATTACTTCTAATAATAATGGGTCATGGTCGTACCATCTCTTATAAGTAGGACTCATTATGTGTACCCTCCGTTAGGTTTACTTGGGAATCGTCATCTCTACGTTCAATCTTCCCTCCTAACAATCTTATCTTAGTTTCAAAATTTTCGTATCCTCTATCTATATGATGTAGTTTTTCAACAATAGAATTACCATCTGCCATCAAAGCTGCAACAACTAATGATGCACCGGCTCTTAAATCACTGGCAGTAAGAGTTGCACCGGAAAGTTTTTTTACACCTTTGACAATTGCGTGGTTTCTATCCTGATGAATATCTGCACCCATTCTGTTTAAGTCAGGAACTTGCATAAATCTGTTTTCATACAAACTTTCAGTAATGATACCGACACCGTTAGCTGTTGTTAAAAGTGTCATAGCCATTGATTGTAAGTCTGTAGGAAATCCCGGATAAGGTTGAGTTACAAAGTTGATAGAATTTAATCTGTTTTTGCAACTAACTTCCATAGATGTAGGGTCTAACAATTTGATATTAGCACCCATTTTCAATAACTTATCCGTAAAGAAAGTCAAATGGGCAGGATAAATATTTCTAATTACACCTTTACCTTTAGTTGCAATAATTGCAGTCATAAAAGTACCAGCCTCAATACGGTCAGGAATTGTTGTATATTCAATCGGATGTAAATCAGATTGTTTAACACCATTGATAACAATTTCAGATGTACCTGCACCTTGAATATCTGCACCCATTGTATTTAAGAAGTTTGCCAAATCAACAATTTCTGGTTCTTGGGCAGCATTTTGAATTCTAGAAGAACCTTCCGCCAAAACTGATGCCAACATAATATTTTCTGTAGCACCAACAGAAGGTAAATCTAAACAAACTTCAGCTCCAACAAGTTTTGGAGCTTTAGCGTGAACATAACCGTTTTCGATTTTAATTTTAGCACCAAGAGCTTCAAGTCCTCTGATATGGAAATCAACTCTTCTTTCACCAATTGCACAACCACCAGGCAACGCAACTTTTGCTTCTTTACATCTTGAAACTAAAGCACCTAAAACAATAAATGATGCTCTCATTTTACTAACTAATTCATAAGTGGCAGTAACACTTGTCAAATCAGTAGCATCAATAGTTACAGATTTTTCAACTTTATCATAGTGAGTTTTAGCACCCAATTGCTCAATAACACTCAACATAATATTAACATCTGTCAAATCCGGAACATTATAAATTTTAGATTCACCTTTAGCAAGTAATGCCGCAGCCATCAATTTAAGAACCGAATTTTTTGCACCGCCGATTGAAACTTCGCCTCTAAGTGGGGTACCGCCTTTTATATAATATCTTTCTACCAATTTAGCCTCCGAAAGAAATCTTCATCATATACTTCAACATATATAATAATACAATCGATAAGGTTTGTTGTAAATAAATTAAATAATGTAAAGAAGAAGTTCATTTAAAAGTCTATAAATCAATAAGTTGATAAGTCTATAAGTTGGTTAAAAGGAAATAGGAACAGGGGAATAGGGAAATAAGTTCGTAACAGTTTCGTCATTCTGAGAGATAAACTGTTGTAAATAAAAATAATTTAGCAAATTTACTCGAAGAATTTCTGACTGAACAAATTTAGGATGTAGGTTGGGTTAAAAAACCCAACCTACATTAAATTTAAAATATGATATAAAAAAATAAAAGCTGGATTCTTT
>CALAWF010000032.1 GCA_937894665.1 uncultured bacterium
CTAACAAAACTTCTAATAACTTAGCGTTTGTTTGAGCCCGACGCATGTTCAATAAATATTTTTCAACATTTTCTTTAATTTTTTTTGCATCGGTGTTTACATATGTAACATTTTCTTTGTCCAGCATTTTTAAATAGTCATATACTGTGACCATTTGATATTCTTTGTTCATTTTTTCCCCACAAAATTTTCTTTTTCCCTATTTCAATACTCTAAATTTTATCCGAGCAGAGCATCTAAGATTTCAGCGTTTGTTGTTGCTTTTTTGCTGTTTCTAATTTGATTTCTGTACATATAAGTTCTAAGTGCTTCACGAATTAATTCAGAACGTGTACGATTTTCATAGTTTGCAACTGAATCGATTTCGTCTAAAAATTTTTCCGGCATTGAAATTAATACTCTGGCCATATTTTCTCCTTTTAATTTTTCCTTATTGTAATCCCCTGACATATATATAAAGTATTTTTTAATTCAAAAATTGCTATTTTTTAGTCAAAAAATATATATTTGTAATATATCTTTATATTTCTGTTAATTATCTGTAATTTTCAAATAAAAAACTGTATATTAGCTCTGGTTTGGGGTAAAATCAGGATAGGAAAGAGATAAATAAGGAAAAGGATTTAAGATAAAATGTTAAGAACAGGAATTGTAGGATTACCAAATGTAGGGAAATCAACATTGTTTAATGCCCTAACAAGTACACGAAATGCTCAAAGTGCAAATTATCCATTCTGTACTATTGAACCAAATATCGGAGTTGTTGAAGTTCCGGATGAAAGATTACCTATTCTTGCAAAATTATGCAAGACCGAATCTATTATTCCGACAGCTATTGAGTTTGTTGATATTGCAGGTTTGGTAAAAGGTGCAAGTAAAGGTGAAGGGTTAGGAAACCAATTCTTACAGAATATCAGAGAAGTTGATGCGATTATTCAAGTTGTAAGATGTTTTGATGATGAAAATACAATTCACGTTGCGGGTAAAGTTGATCCTATTAGTGATATTGAAACTATCAATACTGAGTTGGCTTTAGCTGATATGGCTTCTGTTGAAAGACGTCAAGCAAGGATAGCTAAAGTTGTAAAATCAGGGGATAAAGATGCTGTTTTAGAAGATAAAGTTTTGAAAAAACTTTCGGAACTTCTTTCTGAGTGTACATTTATTGATGTTACGAAGCATTTTGATGAAGATGAGTTACCGGTTGTTAAGATGTTGAACTTGTTATCAACAAAACCAGTAATTTATTGTGCAAATGTTTCTGAATTTGATTTAAAAGACGGAAATGATTATACAAAACGTGTCGGAGAATACGCAAAAGAGCATGGTGCCGAAATGGTTATTATTTCAGCTAAAATTGAAGAAGAGTTAGCTGAACTTGGTAAGGATGAAGCTCAAGAATATTTGAAAGATTTAGGTATTGAAGATAGTGGTATCAATAGAATGATTAAATCTGTTTATAACCTATTAAAATTAAGAACTTTCATTACTGCAGGCGAAAAAGAAGTTAGAGCATGGACTATTACTGCCGGAACAAAAGCTCCTCAAGCTGCCGGTGTAATCCATACCGATTTTGAAAAAGGATTTATTAGAGCTGAAATTACTCCATATAAAGAGTTTGCAGAGTTAGGTTCTTATAATGCTTGTAAAGAAAAAGGTGTAACTCGTCTTGAAGGTAAAGATTATGTTATTCAAGATGGCGATTTGGTTCACTTTAGATTTGCAGTTTAATTAATTATATATATTATTAATAGTAAATTTGAACCCCTAAAGAAATATCTTTAGGGGTTCCTTATATCACTCTATGTTTATTTTACTATTTTAAAAGTGTTAATTTATTGCCGTTTTCTTCTTTGCCTTTGTTTTCATAGTTACGAGCGATGAATTTGAACGGTAATTTTACGTCCATTTTTCCTGTGAATGATAGAGGTTTGCCATCAGGAACACTATATAAAATTAGGGTTGAATCAGAAAATTCAATTGGATAATCTGTCCCATTAATATGACGTTTTAAGTAATATGCCCCATTGTTTTCTCTTACATAGTAAATGTCGTTGGAATCATTTGCGTTAACAAATTTAGTTCCTTCTTTCAAACCTTGAATCCCACGACCTAATGTCCCATTGTGGGTAGTCGTAGAGCCTTCTTCACAGTTTAGGTTTATTGATTCTATTTTTATGTGTTGTGGGCTATAGTCTTTGTCTGTATCATTTACAAAACCTGTTGGATTGAATATAGAAATGGCCATTCTTCCATCAGTGCTTTGTCTAAGAATAGCAGGACAAGCTTGTTTGTCTGTTGTAACTTGTTTTGGAAGCATGAATGGGGTTCCGTTATTTAAAGCATTACATTCTGGTTTTCTTCTTACTTCCATAATTTTATCGAATTCGTCTTTGTGTTTTTTGATGAATTCTTTGTATAAATCATTACCTTTTTCAGCCCATTCATCGTGAACTCTTTGACGACCTTGAAGGTACATATTCTTAGTTTTTGTATCGTAACCTGTTGCACCCATGTCATCTCCATCGTATAAAGTTGGCATGCCAGGAAGAGCAACTAAGTATTTCATCATTCCTAGTAGTCTTGTAATTCCCGGTTCAATTGTTTGTTGGAAAGTATCGTTTTCAA
>CALAWF010000033.1 GCA_937894665.1 uncultured bacterium
CGAATGACCGAATGGCTCGAGTTATCAGGGGCTTTACCCCCGAATCCCTAAAAATGTTTATTATCCTTGCATTGTTCTGTTTGGGCAGTATTATCCATAAAACAAAACCCAGAAAATCGATTAATGACTTTCTGGGTTTTACTCTCAAAATAAGTTTTTCAATTAAGCGTTAGCTGAGATTTTTTTTACTGCAAGAGTTAATCTTGATTTTTTTCTAGCAGCTGTATTTTTGTGCAAAATACCTTTAACAACAGCTTTGTCGCATAATTGGTATGCTTTAGAAAGAGCTGCGTTTAATGCTTCTTTATCTTCACCTTTTGCTAATTCTAATGTTTTCTTAACAGCAGTTTTGATTGAAGTTTTGAATGCAACGTTTCTTTGTCTGTTTGCTTCAGCAATTAACACTCTTTTTTTAGCAGATTTAATATTTGCCATAATTGAATTTACCTTTCCTATAATTTGTGTGCAACTAATGACTTCGCACGTACTCTATTGAGGATGTGAGCATCTTTATTAATACATAAAAAAATAATTTTTTGCAAGAATAAAAAGAGATTTGTTAATAATTATTATAATAAGCCATTAAGGATATAATTAAGGGCTTTTAATTTTTCCGGATTATTTTTCAGAATTTCAAGAGCTTTTAAAGAATCGGAATATAATTGTTCCGTATTATTAGAGTTTGCGTCTTCTAAGAGTATTGACGGACTAACTTGTAAAACTTCAGCTAATTTCCCCAGTGTTTTGGATGTAACAAAATTGTTGCCCGTTTCTATCAAGCTCAAAGTTCGAACTTCAATTTCTATAAGTTCAGCCATTTTTTCTTGTGTAAGTCCACGTAATTTTCTATATTTTTTGATATTTTTCCCTAATATGCTACAAATTTTATCTTTCATAATTATCCTAGTTAAATGTTAACTTATAGAATTAAAACGGTAATGATAAATAAATTCTTGCACTAGAAATTAAAACATGATAAAGTTGCTTTAACTGGAGGTTGTTGAATATGAAAAAAGGTTTTACCTTGGCGGAAGTTCTAATTACTTTAGGCATTATAGGTGTCGTTGCGGCAATGACTATCCCAACTTTAGCTGCTAATGTTCAAAAAAAACAAACGGCTGCCAAAGTTCATAAATTTTATTCTCTAATTAATCAGGTAGTAAGATTATCAATTGCTGATAATGGTGATCCTTCTGGTTGGGTCGAGCCTCAAAATTATAATTATTCTCAAATGGTTAACTATCTTAATACTTATTTTTTACCATATATAAAATATCTTGACTACCATCATTGTTCTGAGTTAGGAGATACAAGCTGGTCTAATAATGGAGTTTGCACTACATTATTAGCTGGTTCTTTATTTTCGTTGATAATTAATGAGGGTTCCGTAGGAATAATTTATTATTCTGATGGAAAATTGAATAAACAAACCACTCACAATACTTTTGCATTTGAAATGGGCAGTACAAATTCTCCTTATACACAAGATAAATATTATGTACTTCCACATATATTTAAGTGGGATGGTAAGAGAGAGAATTTATTTTCTGATGGAGAACGAGGTTGTAAAAATGATAGTCATTTCCTAGTATATTGTACGAAATTATTAGAAATGAATAATTGGGAATTCCCCAAAGATTATCCTTGGTAGGAGTTAGTTAACTTTTGTATCGTTGGAATTTGCATATCGGTATTTTTATACTATTATATTATTGGTTACACTAGCCTGATAGGTTTGCCCTAGTCTTTGGCATGACGAAGATGAGGCTCTGTAGCCCGTAGTACAATACATTAAACATAAGGAGAAAACCGATGCCAGTAGCATCTATGATTGAACTTTTAGAAGCAGGTGTACATTTCGGACACCAAACTCAAAGATGGAACCCAAAAATGAAACCATATATTTATGGTGCAAGAAACGGTATCTATGTAATTGATTTAAGAAAAACAACTGAATTATTAGACGAAGCATACGCTTTAGTTAGAGATTATGCTGCAAAAGGAAAAAATATTCTTTTTGTTGGTACTAAAAAACAAGCTGCTGAAGTAGTTGCTGAAGAAGCTAAAAGATCAGGTGCTTATTTCATCAATAGAAGATGGTTAGGTGGTATGTTAACTAACTTTGAAACTATCAGAGGCAGAGTTAACAAACTAAAAGAAATGGAAGAATTTATCAACAATGGTTATGTTGATAAGTTACCTAAAAAAGAAGTTGCTCAATTGAACAGACAACTTTCTAAATTGTCTAAAACTTTAGGCGGTATCAAAGAAATGAGAGGTCTTCCTGAATTGATTTTCGTTGTTGACCAGGACAAAGAAGATATTGCTATTAAAGAAGCTAACAAATTAGGTATTCCTGTTATCTGCTTAGCTGATACAAATGCTAACCCTGATGGAATCAACTACATTATCCCTGGTAATGATGATGCTATCAGATCAATCAAATTGATTACTTCTAAATTAGCGGATGCTGTTTTGGAAGGTAAACAATTGAGAGAAAACAAAGCAAACGAAGCAAAAAAAGTTGAAAAAATTTCAGCTGAAGATGCTAACGCTGCTGAAGAAGCTAAAACAGAAGCATAAGGTTTTAAGATACTTTGGCACTAAGAATATTCAAAACTTAGTGCCTTAGTGGCTTTTTATAAAAAGAAGGAGAAAATATACATGAATATTACAGCTCAAATGGTTAAAGAACTTCGTGATAAGACTGGTGCAGGCATGATGGATGCTAAAAAAGCATTAGTTGAAGTTGACGGAGATATGGAAAAAGCAACTGAATTCTTACGTCAAAAAGGTATGGCTTCTGCTGAAAAGAAAATGGGCAGAATTGCTGCTGAAGGTCGTGTAGATTCTTTTGTTGACGCTAACGGCGGTGCAATGGTTGAAGTTAACTGTGAAACAGACTTCGTTGCTAAAAATGATGAATTCAAGGCTTTAGCTTCAAATATGGCTAAACACGTTGAAGAATTAAAACCGGCTGATGTTGATGCTTTATTAGCTACAACTTGCCCATCTTGCAACAAATTAATCGGTGAAGCATTAAAAGAAAAAATCGCTTCTATCGGTGAAAAAATTACAGTTAGAAGATTCGTAAGATACGAAGGTCCTGTTGCAACTTATATCCACAACGGAAAAATCGGTGTTCTTTTATCAACTGATAAAGAAGATAAAGAATTGATGAACGATATTTGCTTGCACATCGCATCTTCTGCTCCAAAATTCGTTTCTAGAGAAGAAATTCCTCAAGCTGAAATTGATGAAGAAACTAGAATTGAAATGGGTAAAGAAGATTTGTTGAAAAAGCCTGAAAATATCAGAGCTAAAATTGTTGAAGGTCGTGTTAATAAATTGATGGCTGAAAGATGCTTACTTGAACAACCATTTGTTAAAGATCCAAGCCAAACAATTGCTCAACTTATCGAAGGTAAATTGACAATCAAAGCATTCACAAGATATGAATTAGGTGAAGGTCTTGAAAAACGTCAAGATAACTTTGCAGAAGAAGTTATGGCTCAAGTAAAAGGTTAATCTGAGTTTACAGATTTAGCAAATTTGAAACAGGAAGCTCGAAAGAGCTTCCTGTTTTTTATATTATTGTTCCTTCTCTTCGTGGAGAAGGTTCGGAATGGGTTTATCTAAACGCATTTGTTAGAGATACTTCGCTTTGCTCAGTATGACATGGTGCGTAATTGGATAAGGTCGATTTTGACTCTTATTTCTTGTATGTAATCAATATATCTGGGGAGAAAGTTTGAACACTTTCGTATTTTAAATTAGTGCAATTTGTAATTTTATCAATTGTATTCCCGTTAAAACAAGATTTTCCACTATTATCTCCTAAAATTTTTGGAGCGATAAAATGGTATAGTTTATCGATATAAGGTAGAAAACTACCGTTCAACTCCCCTCCCGATTCCACAAGTACACTCATAATCCCAAGTTCATATAGCTTGTTTAAGATAAATTCTATATCAAGTTTTTTGTTTTGGGTTGGAGCTGGGATGTATGTAATTGCCCCTTCTTCTTTCCCTCTCCCACAAGGGGCGAGGGTTATATTTTCGTCATAAAAAACAAATACTTTCCCTTGTTGATAAATAGTTGCATTAAAATTTGTTTTTAGCTCTCTATCTAAAATGATTTTGCATTTATGTTCCATTGTTGGATTGTCTGCAATAACGGTCGAAGATGATGTTAAAATTGCATCATATTTTTTGCGAATATTTCGAACTTCTGTCCTTGCATTTTCTGATGTTATCCACTTTGAATCTCCAGTGTGAGTTGCGATTTTTCCATCAATAGTGGTTGCGGTCTTTAAAGCTACAAAAGTTTTATGTTCTGTCTGATTTTTTATAAAAACTTCATTTAGTTTTTTGCATTCCTCTTCTAAAACCGGTCCAATTACTTCAATTCCTGCATTTTCAAGTTTTTTTAACCCGTTTCCTGCAACAATTGGATTGACGTCTTTCATTCCATAGACAACTCTTTTTACCCCTTTTTCAATAATCAAATCGGCACAAGGCGGGGTTTTCCCATAGTGAGAACACGGTTCAAGATTAACAACTAAGGTACAATCTTTCGCATTGTCTAGTTTAAGGAGTGCATCTCTTTCTGCGTGATATTCTCCGCATTTGTGGTGGTAACCTGTTGCGATAATTTCGTCTTTATCGTTTAAAATTACACATCCAACCATTGGGTTAGGAGAGGTCTGTCCTTCGGCGAATTTTGCTAGTGCTATGCACTTATTCATCTCAGTAATATAATTTTTCATATTTGTATTTTATATTAAATTATGATAAATTGAAATAGTTGAAATAGGAAAAAGAGAAGAGGTTAAAAATGGTAGATTTAAAGTATATTGGGCATAGTGCATTTGAAATTAAAAATGGTGATAATGCTGTTTTGATTGACCCGCTTGTATCTGTAAATGAAAAATACAACTGGCACGAAGAACCAATTAAAGATATTTTATTAACTCACGCTCACGGTGATCACCTTGGAGAAGCTATTGAAATCGCTAAAGAAAAGGATATTGAAGTTACTGCGGTTGCAGAACTTGCATACTATATTAAAGAACAAGGTGCAAAGTCTAAACCTATTGGCCTGGGTGCTTGGATTAATTTTTCTTGGGGTAGAGCTGTATTTTTACCAGCTTTTCACTCTAGTTCATTACCAGATGGCAGATATGGCGGAAATGCTGCAAGTATTTTGTTAGATGTTGATGGTGTTAGAATTTATCACGCTGGAGATACTTGTTTGTCTAGCGAAATGAAGATGATTAAAGAATTATATGCTCCACAAATTGCGTTATTACCGGTCGGTGGAAATTATACAATGGATGTTGAACATGCCGCAATGGCTGCAAAATGGTTAGGTGTAAGAACTGTAATTCCTATGCACTATGGTACTTATCCTGAAATCCAAGCTGATTTAGAAAAATTTGCAAGACTTATTGCTATGGGAAATACAGCTTGTCAAATTTTAAATCCTGCAGAAATTAAATAGTAATAAATATAAAAGAGGTATTATGAAAATATTATTTGTTATAGACAGATTAGAGTTAAAGTATTTTGAATTTAATAATCTTGTTACTAATTTTTGGATTATTAAAAGTTTTTTGAAAAGAGGACATGAAGTTCGAATTGCAACAATTGATATGCTAAAACTCAAATTGTCTATAGCTTATACCTCTTGTTATAATTCATACATTAAAGGAGAAGAAATCTGCTACGACAAAGAAAGTCTAGCGGAATTCAAAATAGAAGATTTTAATCTTGTTATGTTTAGACCTGATCCTCCTGTTGATTTGGATTATATCAATGCAACTTATGTTTTTGATTTTGTTGATAAGTCGAAAACTCTTGTAATGAATGATACAACAGCAATTAGAAATTTTAATGAAAAATTGCACGCTGTGATGTTTAATGATTTGATGCCTAAAAATATTGTAACTTCTCAAAAGTCTGATATTATGGAGTTTTTG
>CALAWF010000034.1 GCA_937894665.1 uncultured bacterium
AACAGGAAATTATGTTGATATTAATGCTTCAAAAGTTTATGCAACAGCAAGTATTATCAAAATTCCTGTACTTATAGATTTATTCAAATCAATTGAAGCAGGGCAAGTTTCACTAGATGAAACAATGCCTTTAACAGAATATTTTAGAACTGAAGGTTCCGGAAGTTTGCAATTCAAAGCAGCAATGTCTGAATATACAATAGATAGGCTGGCAGAACTTATGATAACTGAATCTGATAACTCTGCAACAAATATGCTTATGACAAGAGTAGGTTCTATGGCAGATGTAAACCAAGCTATTAGAGATTGGGGGTTAAAAAATACCGAAGTTCAAACTTGGTTACCTGATTATGCAGGAACAAACCACACAACTGCTCGAGAAATGGGTAGAATGCTTTATAACATTGATGAAAATGACAAGTTCTTAACTCAAGAATCAAGAGCTAAAATTTTGAACTATATGGGGCATGTTCATAATAATAGATTAATCCATGCCGGTTTAGGTGCTGGGGCTGTATTTTTACACAAAACCGGCGACATTGGTACAATGCTTGGAGATGCAGGAATTGTAATTGCTCCTAACGGGAAAAAATATATCGTTGTAATTCTTGCAAACAGACCACATAACGCAATTGAAGGAAAAGATTTTATCGTTCACGCATCTGAAATTATTTATAACTACATGGTGAAATAATAATGCTAAAAGAATTACTGGAAACAAAACATTGTTTTAAGTTAGTTTGTGGAGCCGGGAATGAAGATATAGAAGAAATTAAACGGCTAGTATATACTTATGCAATTGCTGGTTGCAGATTTTTTGATTTATCTGCAAATGAAGAGGTTATCAAAGCTGCAAGAGAAGCTCTTGATATGGCAAAAGTTTATGATGCCTATTTATGCGTAAGTGTTGGGATAAAAAATGATCCACACGTAGAAAAAGCCGTAATTGATTACGAAAGATGCGTAAACTGTGGAGCATGTGAGGAAATTTGCCCGCAGAAAGCAATTCACTATGCAAAAGTGAAAAAAGAAAGATGTATCGGCTGTGGAAAATGCTGGAAAGTATGTTCAAGAGCTGCAATATCATATATTTCTGAAGAAAAAGATTTAAAAGAAATCCTTCCTCCAATAGTTGAAAACGGAATTGATTGCATAGAATTTCACGCTATGGGACTTGATGAAAAAGAAATTTATACAAAATGGGAATACCTTAACGAAAATTACGAAGGATTATTAAGTATTTGTACAAGTCGTGGAAAACTGAGCGATGAAGCCCTTGTTGAAAGAATTAAAAACATGACTGCAAATAGAGAACCATACACGACAATTATTCAAGCTGACGGATTTCCAATGAGCGGCGGAGATGACAATTACAAATCAACCCTCCAAGCAATTGCAACAGCCGAAATTGTCCAAAACGAAAAACTTCCCGTATATTTAATCCTTTCCGGAGGCACAAATGGTAAGACTTCAGAGCTTGCAAAAATGTGCGAAATCTCCTACAACGGAATTGCAATAGGGTCATATGCGAGAAAAATTGTTAGAAGATATGTAGAAAGACAGGATTTTTGGACTAATCCAAATGTTGTGAATGATGCTCTTTTAATTGCCAAACCATTAGTTGATAGTGTGATTTTATAGTGAGATTATTATGGATATTTTTTATTTAAAAAAAAGTGAATTTTTAGAAAATATTGACTACAAAACACTAAAAACTTTTTCTGACAACAGGGAATTCAATTCAAAAGAAAAAGAGGAAGAACATTTATTAGGGCTTTTTCTAACTAAATTTATTGCAAAACACATATACGATATTCAAAATACAGAAATTGAAATCATAAATAAAAAACCGTTTTTCAAAAATGCAAAATTATACTTCAGTATTTCGCATTCCAAAGATATTGTACTTGTTGTATTTAACAACAGCAATATTGGTGCAGATATTGAATATATGGAAAACGGTAAAAATTTTAAACTTATAATGAACAGGTACGGAATAAAAACTTCAAACCCGACAGCTAAAGAATTTTACAGGTTTTGGACAGGACATGAAGCAGAAATTAAACTTGGAAACCGCAATATTAAATCCTTGTTTTCCGAAATCTTAGAAGATAATTATATGCTAACTTGTGTTTCTGATAATATTTTTGTTTCAAATTTCCAAATAAAAAAATTAAACATTAATGTAAAGAATATTGATTTAACTAAAGAGATGGATTTTCCACAAAGCATAAAATGCGATATTATTGCATAGAGAATTTATTTGCAGGATATTAAAAATATAAAATAAAGGGAGAAATATAAATGACAGATATAAAAGCAGTTATTCTTGCCGCAGGAAAAGGTACAAGAATGAAATCAGAAACAACACCAAAAGTTTTACACCAAATTCTAGGTAAAACTCTTTTGGGCTATGTTCTTGATAATGTTAAAAACTTTGTATCAGAAGAATTTGTAATCGTGGGACACCATGCAGAAGAAGTAGAAAATTTTGTAAAAACAAATTATAAAAATGCAAAAACAGTTCTACAATCACCACAACTTGGAACAGGTCATGCTGTTTCAATGGTTTGCCCGGCATTAGAAAATTTTGATGGTTTAGTAATAATTCTTTGTGGAGATACCCCACTTGTTAAAGAAGAAACTCTAAAAGAATTTATAAACTTCCATCAATCAAATAACTCAGATATTACCGTAATGAGTACGATTTTTGAAAACCCGACAAATTATGGAAGAATTATCCGAGAAGCTGACAATTCTTTACAATGTATAGTTGAAGAAAAAGATGCAACTCCAGACCAAAAAGCAGTAAAAGAAGTAAATGCAGGGATTTATTGCTTAAACTGGGGAAAAATCAAATCAGCATTTTCTCAACTTAAAAGCAATAATGCTCAAGGAGAATATTATCTTACAGACATTATCGCTTGGGGCAAAGCACAAAAACTAAATGTTAACGCATATATTTTAGAAAATAGCGATGAAATCTACGGAATTAACTCAAGACTAAACCTTGCTCAAGCATCTAAAATGATGAACAAAAGAAATCTTGAAAAATATATGGAAAACGGAGTTACAATTGTTGACCCAGATTCTACTTGGATTAGTGAAGATACTGAAATTGGGCAAGATACAATTATTTATCCATTCACATACATTGAAGGTGAAAATAAAATTGGTAAAAACTGTAAAATCGGACCTTCTGCCCACTTGAGAGGTGGAGTTGAAGTATGCGACAATGTAAAAGTTGGAAATTTTGTAGAAGTAAAGAAATCAAAAATCTCATCTAATACAAATGTTGGACATCTATCATACATTGGCGATTCTGAACTTGGAGAACACGTAAATATCGGTGCCGGAACGATTACCGCAAATTATAACCCCCTAACAAAAGAAAAAACAAAAACAGTTTTAAAAGATAATGTAAAAATTGGTTCAAATTCTGTACTTGTTTCTCCTGTTACAGTAGAAGAAGGAACAAATGTAGGAGCAGGAACAATTGTTACTAAAGACTTACCCGCTTGGGCTTTAGCAATCACTCGTTCACCACTAAAAATTATTGAAGATTGGGTTAAAAAACAATTAAATAAATAAAAACTTGTAGGGCTTGCACAATGCAACTTCCGTTACACACAATTTTACGAAGAAATTGAACGGAAAGGAGGCAAAGCTATGGTTGACAAAATAATAATGCTACTAATAGCATTCGACTTACTCTTAGTAGCATTAAAATTAATTCAATCGTAGGGTGCGAAGAAAAAGACTTTAGCGTCGCTTAAGTCTAAAGGCTCTCGCCCTACTTTTATATTATTTACGATGTAATACAATTTGTCAAGTGTACATTATATTTTCCCTTGCTTTACATTTTCCCTTAAAGTTTTATTATGGATATAAGGGAGAAGAATTATGTATAATCCGAAATCAACAAAAGCCGAAGAATTTATAGCAAATGATGAAGTTTTAGCAACTCTTGAATATGCTAAAAATAACAAAAATAATATTGAACTTATTGATAAAATTTTAGAAAAAGCAAAACTCGGAAAAGGTTTAACTCACAGAGAAGCAGCCGTTTTGCTTGATTGTGATAATGAAGAAAAAAATCAAGAAATTTTTGAATTAGCAAAGAAAATTAAACAAGATTATTACGGAAACAGAATTGTACTTTTTGCTCCACTATATTTGTCTAATTATTGTGTAAACGGATGTGTTTATTGCCCATACCACGCAAAAAATAAACATATTCTGCGTAAAAAAATGACACAAGAAGAAATTAAAGAAGAAGTAATTGCACTCCAAGATATGGGGCATAAACGACTTGCAATTGAAACCGGAGAAGATCCGGTTAATAACCCGATTGAATATGTTTTGGAATCTCTTAAAACAATTTATTCCGTACACCACAAAAACGGAGCAATAAGACGTGCCAATGTAAATATCGCAGCAACAACTGTTGAAAATTATAGAAAACTAAAAGAAGCAGGAATTGGAACATATATTTTATTCCAAGAAACATATAATAAAAAATCTTATGAAGAACTTCATCCAACAGGACCAAAACACAATTACGCTTACCATACAGAAGCAATGGATAGAGCTATGCAAGGTGGAATTGATGATGTCGGGCTTGGTGTATTATTCGGTCTAGAATCCTATAGATACGAATTTTCAGCACTTCTAATGCACGCAGAACACCTGGAAGCAGTTTATGGAGTTGGTCCGCATACAATCTCTGTTCCAAGAATCAGAAAGGCTGATGACATCGACCCATCAACATTTGACAATGGAATTGATGATGATATTTTTGCTAAAATAGTTGCTTGTATAAGAATTGCTGTTCCTTATACCGGAATGATTATTTCTACAAGAGAATCTAAAAAATGTAGAGAAAGAGTTCTAAACCTTGGAATTTCGCAAATTAGCGGAGCATCAAAAACAAGCGTTGGCGGTTATGCACATCCGGAACAAGAATCAGAAGAAGAAACGGCACAATTTGACGTAGAAGATAGAAGAAGTCTGGACGAAATAGTTAGATGGCTTATGGAAATGGGTTATGTACCAAGTTTCTGTACAGCTTGTTATAGAGAGGGGCGTGTTGGAGATAGATTTATGGAAATCTGTAAAGATCAAAAAATCCATAACTTCTGCCATCCGAACGCAATTATGACCCTTGAAGAATACCTAGAAGATTACGCATCTCCGGAAACTCAAAAAGTGGGAGAAAAACTTATCAAAAAAGAATTGCAAACTTTTGAGAACAAAAAACTTGAGTGTGCCGTAGAAAAAAATCTTGAAAAAATCAAACACGGCGAAAGAGATTTTAGATTTTAGATTTTAGATTTTAGATTTTAGATTTTAGATTTTAGATTGAAAAAAGGTTCATGCAAACAACATGAACCTTTTAACAGTATTAAATATTGGATATAAAACAACCCCTTTAGAAATCTAAAGGAGTTGTTTTAACTTATAAATTAAAAGAAATTAGTGTTGGTCATCATCAACGTTAAAATCAGGAGCACCAAACATACCTTCAATTTCTTCCAAAATTGCAGATGGTTTTCTTGCTTGATTACGTTGAGCAACTGCACGTTTTCTTTCTTCTCTATCACGTTCTTCATTTGCGTTAATCAAATGATGGAAGCCTGTACCTGCTGGGATTAGACGACCGATAATAACGTTTTCTTTCAAACCTCTTAACAAGTCTTTCTTACCTTCAACAGCAGCTTCTGTCAAGATTCTTGTTGTTTCTTGGAATGAAGCAGCTGAAATGAATGATTCAGTGTTCAAAGATGCTTTTGTAATACCTAACAACATGTATTCACAAGTTGCAGGAGCATTACCAGCTTCTTCTGCTGCTTTATTTTCTTTTTCGAAAGTTTGCATTTCAATCAACTCACCTGGTAACAAGTTAGTATCACCGGCATCAATAATCTTAACTTTCTTAGTCATTTGACGAACGATGATTTCAATGTGTTTATCAGCAATTT
>CALAWF010000035.1 GCA_937894665.1 uncultured bacterium
ATTGGCGGACATTTAATCAATGCGACAATAAGTTTGACAGGTGAAATCTTTATTACACCAATAAACGGAACCGTTGAAAGAGAATTTTGTGAAAAAACAGGCTTAAACCTACTATCATTCCAATAAATTAGGAATGATTTTTAGGGTGTAATTTTGAAAATTCTGTTTTTACACCGGTAATTAAACCAGCTCCGGCACCGATAACACCATTCATTGCTAAAGAATTTTTGAATGGAGATTTAAAAAACGAAATTTTTCTTGAAAGAAAATCAAGAACGACACCAAAACCAAACCACGCACCTGCTGTACTCAATGCTTCATGCATTGCAGAAACCTGTGTAGCTTTCGGTTGAACTATTGGGGTTGGTTTTACTTTTATGTTCTTTGACCCGTAATTTTGGGTATTAGAATATACAGGGGTATTTATACTATCTACTTTCATCTTATTCTTTTTACAATATCATTTTCTCTAAAAAACAATGTCTTGGGGTTAGACAAAACGATTATAGCACTAAACGTCAATTGTTGCAAGCAAAATCTAAAAATTTTTCGAGTATAATTATTTTATGGGATTAACATTTTTTGCAGTAGTACTTAGAATTATTTCAAATTCAATGTCAAATGTTTACCAAAAACAATTGACTAAAAAAAGTATTGACCCATTTTTCATAAATTTTATAATGTATTTGGGTTTAACACTTTGTTGCATTCCAATCATCATTCAAACACCATTTGCAACATTTCATCATCAAGTATGGATAAATGCAATCCTTGGCGGAATATGCGGAGCATTTGGAAACTCTTACCTTGTAAAGGCATTGGGAAACGGAGAACTTTCTATCCTTGGACCAATCAATGCGTATAAATCAGTTGTAGCTATGTTATTTGGAATAATTTTATTACACGAAATCCCGTCCCTTATTGGGATTTTAGGAATTATTTTAATTATCTGGGGAAGTTATTTTGTCTTTGATACACAAGAAGAAGGATTTTCTTTTAAATTATTAAAACGAAATGACATCCGCTATAGAATTTATGCCCTTATTTTTACGGCAATAGAAGCCGTATTTGTAAAAAACGTAATTCTATATAGCGATATAAAAATTTCATTTATGTTTTGGAGCTTTTTCGGAATGATTTTTACAGGATTACTCATCTTGCCAAAATTCAAAAAATGTATTCAAATATCAATGCAATTTAAAACCGATTCTAAATTTATAATCACAAGATTGCTTTTCATAATCCTATGTATGGGAGGAATGCAAATCTGTACAAATATAGTTTTCTCAAGGATTAATGTAAGTTATGGACTCGCACTATTCCAACTATCCACAATTCTGAGCGTATTACTCGGATGGCATTATTTTAAAGAAACACAAATCTGCAAAAAACTCCTCGGAAGCTCAATAATGATTCTCGGGGCGATAATTATTATCCTTTGCAAATAACTTATTCAAAAATTCGAGGACAATCAGACTTCTGAATTTGTTTTTCTCCAATATACAACGAATCTTGAGGAGCAATCTTAATTTCTTTAAAAGCAGCTAATAAAGAGTCCAAGGAATCTATAAACGGTTCATTAGGCATATATGCAGGATACTTTGGTAATGGAGTATAAATAGTCCAAGTATCAGCCGCTTTTTCATAAGCAATACTTGATTCTGCTAACTGATTGCTATGAGTTTTAAAAACGGATGGAGTTACAAAAGATGCTACAATTCCACGAATTCTCTCAAACAGAGGCACTGAATCAGGTCTTGAGGAAAGTTCTTTTGAACCGATTAAAAGAGCAGATTTATTATTTCTAGTCCTAAAATCTATGATATTAGCAAGAGAATTGCCAACTTTTTCGATATTTTCTTGACAATCCAAAAAATGAAAACCTAAAACACCATCAAAATCAACAAGTCCTCCACCAGTGCAAGTTCTTATATCTGAAGTATGGAACTCTCTATCTTGAATAATAGAGGAGGGCAATGGTTCAGTCCTCTTTTTACACCCAACAAAAGGGAAGATTTCCTTTTCTCTAAAAACTCTTTGGGGGACGAATTTAATTTTTGACTGAAAACTTATTAAATTATTTGAATTATAAGAATTTACTTTCATACTCTCTTTCAAAAACGATAAAAATAAAATTTGCTAGTACTAGCAAAAAAAATTGTTCACATTCTTTATAAGTGATAAGATTAGATACGAAAGAAGCTAAAAATGAGAATACCCCAAATTAGACAACATTATACGGCAATTAGCACAACTGTAAAAGTAATAAGAAAAGGCAAAAATATTGTTAAACAAGCTGTAAGACAAACAGAAATAATGGCAATGGATGATCAGCTAAAAAATAAAGCTATGTCAACAATTCTGATGGCAACACCATTCATGCCACAAATGAACTCAAGACTTGCAAAATTATCCGCAGAAGCAGTTGATAATCAAGATGTCTTTGTTAAAAAAGCCTCAAAAGTAACATCCGCAACAGCAGAAAAAGTTACGAAAACAATCGACAATAAAAGCGTAAAAGTAAAACTTGAATCGGCAAAACCAAAATTTCATGAAGCATTTAACAACTTGCTCTTACAAAATGAAAAACATAAAAATCCGCTAAACGATAAAGCCGTAATCTTTGACAAAAGAGCTAAAGAATACGGAGTTGACCCATATGTTTTAATGGGTATTGCAATGCACGAATCAGGCAGAGGAACATCCGATGCCACAAAACTTAGACACAATGTCGGTGGAATTATGAAAAACGGTTCTCTAAAAAAATTCCCTAACATTGATAAATGTGTAGAAGAAATGGCTCAAACCGTTTCAAAACATCACCACAAATCAAGACTCAGAACAGTCAAAGAACTTGCAGAAGCCGGTTATTGCGGAGAAAATGAAAAAGCCGAATGGATTTCAAATGTTATGGATTACATTAGAGAACTCCGCAACAATGTTAACTAGATTAAATATTGACAAGTATATACCTCTATAACATAATAAAATCAAAGAGAGTATGGATTTATTTGCTGCCACAGAAAGGTAAAAGAATGGGAAAAATTATTTTAACAGGGGATAGACCAACAGGAAGATTACATGTTGGACACTACGTTGGCTCGCTAAGAGAACGTGTTGCACTACAAAATCAAGGGGATTATGACAAAATTTTCATAATGATTGCAGATGCTCAAGCTCTTACAGACAACGCTGAAAACCCTCAAAAAGTAAGAGATAACATTATAGAAGTTGCTCTTGATTATTTGGCATGCGGAATTGATCCCGAAAAATCAACCATTCTTATTCAGTCAATGATTCCGGAGTTAACAGAACTAACTTTTTACTATATGAATTTAGTTACAGTTTCAAGATTGCAAAGAAATCCGACCGTTAAAACAGAAATCAAAATGAGAAACTTTGAAGCAAATATTCCGGTAGGCTTTTTCACTTACCCGATAAGTCAAGCCGCTGATATTACAGCATTCAAGGCAACTCACGTTCCGGCAGGAGAAGACCAAAAGCCAATGATTGAACAATGCAGAGAAATTGTTCACAAATTCAACAACGTATATGGAGAAGCTCTTGTTGAACCAAACATAGTACTTCCTAAAAATAGTGCTTGCTTAAGACTCCCAGGAATTGACGGCAAAGCAAAAATGAGTAAGTCTTTAGGCAATTGTATCTACTTGTCAGACGAACCGGAAGATATTAAAAAGAAAATTATGTCAATGTTCACTGATCCTAACCATCTAAGAATTGAAGATCCTGGAGAAACTGAAAATAACCCTGTATTCATCTATTTGGATGCGTTTAGCAAGCCTGAACATTTTGAAGAATTTTTACCTGACTATGCTAACCTTGATGAACTTAAAGCCCACTATCAAAGAGGCGGGCTTGGCGATGTTAAGGTTAAAAAATTCTTAAACAACGTTATCCAAACAGAATTAAGACCAATCAGAGAAAGACGTAAAGAATGGGAACAAAAAGTTCCGGAAGTTTACGAAATTCTAAAAAAAGGATGCAAAGAAGCAAAACAAGTTGCCGAAAAAACTCTTTATGAAGTTAGAGAAGCAATGAAAATAAATTATTTTGAATAAAGAAGGATAAAATGCTAAATCAATTTTCAAGAACAGAATTACTTATAGGAAAAGAAGGATTAGAAAAACTTGCAAATTCAAGAGTTGCAGTCTTCGGAATCGGCGGAGTCGGAGCTTATGCCGTAGAAGCTCTTGTAAGAAGCGGACTTGGAACAATTGATATTATTGACGATGACAAAGTTTGTATAACTAACGTTAATAGACAGCTTTACGCCACAAGAAAAACTGTCGGCAAATACAAAGTTGATGTCGCAAAAGAAAGAATTTTAGACATCAACCCTGATGCAGTTGTAAACACTTATCAAACCTTCTACACCCCTAAAACAGAATCTGAATTTGATTTTAGCAAATATGATTACGTAATTGATGCAATTGATACTGTTGTTGGAAAATTATCCCTAATTGAAAAGGCTAAAGCCTCTAACACCCCGATAATTTGTGCTATGGGTGCAGGGAACAAAATGGATCCGACAAAATTTGAAGTTGCGGATATTTCAGAAACTTCGGTTTGCCCACTTGCAAGAGTTATTAGAACAGAACTTAGAAAACGTAAAATCAAAGGGGTTAAAGTTGTTTACTCAAAAGAAACACCAATTATCCCGAAAGAAGATATGTCTATAAGTTGCAAGGCTCATTGTGTTTGCCCTCCGGGGACAAGAAAATGCACCGTTAAGCACCAAATTCCGGGAAGCAACGCATTTGTTCCTCCTGTTGTCGGTTTGATTATCGCAAGTGAAGTAATTAAAGACTTAATCGGTTATAAAGCATAATGAACAGAGCAGATTTACACCTACACAGCAATTTTTCAGATGGAAGTGATTCGGTTGAAACATTAGTTAAACAAGTGGAAAAACATAACTTGTCAGCTTTTGCTCTAACAGATCATGACACAATTGCAGGATGCGTTGAAATTCAAAAATATTTACCAAAAGATGTAAAATTCATTGAGGGAACAGAGCTAACTTGTCTTGCAGATACCGTAAAATGCCATATTTTGGGCTACAATTGCAACCCTACAAACGAAACACTTACAAAACTAATCAAAAAAGGCAAACAACTTCGCAGAAAAAAACTTGATAAACGTATTCAATACCTCGCAGATATTTGGAATGTAAATTTAACTCAAGATGAACTCGATTGGCTATATTCCAGAAATAGTGTTGTAAAAATTCATATTGGTAATATTTTGGTTAATAGAGGATTAGCAGATAATAATATTGATGCGATGAAAAAATACCTTGACGATTGTCCAACGGGGAACACAAGATTTGACGGAGCAGAAGGGATTCATGGCATTGAAACCTCTGGAGGAATACCTGTTTGGGCTCATCCTTTGGGCGGAGAGGGTGAAGAACACTTAAAACCGAATGAATTTTATAAAAAATTCGAAATTATGAAAACCTTTGGAATAAAAGGGCTGGAATGTTACTATTCAAGATACTCTAAGGACGAAATCAATTTTCTTGTAGATTTTGCCAAAAATAATGGGATGCTAATCTCTGGCGGAAGCGACTACCACGGCAAAAACAAAACCGTAAAATTCGGACAACTCAACACTGAAAACACCGAAATTCCAATGGAAAACTTGACAATTTTATCAGAGATTTAAATTAATAAAATGAGTTCTGCCAAGGATAATCATTGCTGATTTCCCAACCATCATACATAATTACAGCGGTACAAGTTGCTCCGGTATGCCAATTATCATTTTGTTTTCCCCCAACTTTGCATTGACCGTTACGAACAACATAATTTAACAAATAATCTCTCTTAGATACGTTTAATTTTGGAGCATATGTACTTGCAAATTCTTCATATGGTCGGATTGTCGGATGCAAATCACGAGTATCAAAAACAAAAGCGAAAGCATCACGTCCTAAAATATTTCTTGATTGTTTGCCGTACTTTCCGGTAACTATCGCATTTCTATTATTTATATGAACAATAACCTTTGTTTCAACACTTTTGGCACTAGTATCACGAATAAAAGACCAAGCAGCAGAATTAATTCCAGTTTTAATCATATAACCTAAACGAGCGGCATTTGCATTATTATAATGAATACGATAACCCAAAGCAGCAGTTCCATTAATACCATTACAAGGAGGATTAGAATTTCGACAATCATACACTCCGGAATTTTTTACATAAGGAGCGATATAAGTATCTACCCATTGAGGCAATTCATCTGGAGTAGTGTATCCCCATCCGGAAGAATCGCCATAATCCGCTTCAGCCATTTTTATAACATTATTCAATTCTGCATAAGATAACTTTAATCTGGTTGCGACTTTTTGTTTTTCATATTTAGTTATCAAACCCGGAATTGTTATTGCGGCAATAACACCTACAATGCCAATAGTTATTAAAACTTCTGCCAAAGTAAATGCTAAATTCTTCTTGGCTTTTTCCATAATCCTCCTTATTGAGATTTCTCAATGAATTTAGACTCATTATATTGCATAATCTCAATAAATGCAATACTCTGAATTAGGAACATTTATTAAACATAAAAGACAACAAAAGGGATTGTCGCTGAATAGGTTTGCAATGGAAGCCGAGATTGACCCTGCAATTTTGTGCCGAATAGAAAATTTACGCCAAGGGATAAAACTCGATGTCCTAGAAAAAATTGCATTTGCTTTTGAAATGAAAATTTCCGAATTTTTGGCAGAATATGAAAAGAGTTATAAAATTTAAACTACCTATTTGTAAAATTTTGTAAAATAATAACAACTTTTTTGAGTTTGATGTTTTTTTATTTTTGTATGAGTAATTATAGGTAGAAATATATGATTAAACCAGTTAGTATTGTAAATCAAGTTGTTAAAGCTGCAGAACCGGTAGTAAATACAACTGTAGCCAAAACATCGGAAGAAACAGCAGAAATTACGCGAGAAGCTGCCAGAGCTAAAGCGGAATTATTACAAGCATACAAAGGGGTCGTTGTAAAACGATTATTTTCAAATGTTTCAGAATTTGTTGATTCTGCTTCCGAAAAATTATCAAAATTTAAAGAAAATATACCTAAAGAGCTATTTGACAAACTTTCAGAGAAAATTAATAAAAAAGAGTTTTCTTTAGAAAAAACAGTATCTGAATATTATTCCGGATTGAACGATTGTAAAACTTTGGAACAAGTTAAAAAAGCATATCCGGAGATAAAAGTTCCTAATTTGAATTTGCAAGAATCTTTGGCGGATGCAGTTAGAGCAGTTATTCCAAAATCAGTTGCAGATGAGGTTGCAGGCTTAAAAACAGTAGAAGAAAAGCAGCAACATATTGCAAAATACCTTGATAATCATATTGAAAAACAAGTTAAAAATTGGGAAATATATCCTGAATTTCAAAAAATTCGAGCGTCTGTAGAACAAGAAGTTGTAAAAGGGAAATTTGTCCCAGGGAAATTATCCGAACCTGTTCTTTTTGGATTTAATCAAAGAATGCCATTACGTTTTCGATTGATGCACACTAAAAACCCTGAAGAATCTTTAATTCAAATACTACGTGAAAATTATGTACAAGGCAAACCTTTATCTAGTATTGTCTTAAAAACTACCGATGGGAAAGAAATTCCAGCTTTTCGACTTAGACATAATTTAGAATTTAGTTCACTTGATAAAAATTTTAGACAATTTATCAAAAGCACAGATAAAGCTGCACAAGAATTTAAAGACTTAACTAAGGTAGATAATAATATTATAAGTTCTGCAATAATGACAAAAACTTGGGCAACAAGTAGATTAAGAGCAGACTTAGGGAATATGACAGGATATAATAAAAACTGGAGCTTAGTAAAAGCAGTATGGCATAAAACGATGTTCCCTGCTCAGACAAATTTCCCGACAGATAAATTAATAGATTTTTATTTGGTGAATATGTTTAAAGCGGGTATTCGAGAACCAAAAGTTGCAAATCCTTTTGAAAAACTAGCTAAGCAAGAATTTGTTGATAAAAGATTATCTTTAAAATTAAAAAGTTTGTATCATGGTGTAAAATCTCTAGAAAATGACAAAATAATTTTGAAAACACCTGCATATCAAGAATTTAAAGCTAAATTTGATTTAAAAGGGATGGCAAAATCAATAGAAAGCGTCGAAGAACATTATAAAAATGCCTTCTTCAAAATATTTTGGGATGATTCCAGAAAAGCAAGATTTGCAGAAGCACTTCATGCCAATAGAGATATAGCACAGCAAAACATTGAAATTTCCAATAGCTTATTAACACAAGCAATGGACAATGTATTTGAATCAATATAAAAAAAGAGCCAAAAGGCTCTTTTTTTAATGGTGCCGCAACTCGGAATTGAACCAAGGACACAGGGATTTTCAGTCCCTTGCTCTACCAACTGAGCTATTGCGGCAGACCCCATATTTAATTTTCATTTTCCGTTGTTAGAGCAAGCAGTTGACTTTATCTAACTTCGGCTCCACTTCGCTCGCCGTACTGAACTATTGCGGCATTTCAGTTTTCTGAGTTATTGTGAACCCTTTCGAGTCCATAAATTTATTCTACTTGCTAAATCTTTATAGTCAAGTTTTCTATTGAGGTCCTAAGAAAAGTGTTACGTTTCTACCCTCTAGTTGTGGATTTTTTTCGATTTGAATTGGTTCGTTTTTCAAATCTTCCACAAATCTATTTGCTAAATCAAATGCTAATTGTGAATGTTGCATTTCTCTTCCTCTTAGCATTACAACGATTTTTACCTTATTACCTTGTGCAATAAATTTCTTAATATTATTAATTCTTACTTGGTAATCATGTGTATCAATCTTGTATCTGATTTTTACTTCTTTAACATCTACTGTATGTTGTTTTTTCTTTGCTTCTTTTGCCTTCTTTTCGATTTCGTATTTATATTTA
>CALAWF010000036.1 GCA_937894665.1 uncultured bacterium
TTGTAAAGACCTGTTTTTTCATCAATTACACCTTGCTGATATAGAAATTTTTCATTTCTTTGTTCGACATTTTTTAACGCTTGAAGTTTAAAGCAATTTATTGTTTTAATTGCAAAGTCAAAATTTCCTGAGTCAATTGTTAAATAATCATATATGCCTGCATCGTACGCTTTTAAAATTAATTCAGCATTTATATCCTTTACAATGAGTATGATTTCGGCATCCGTTTTTGTTTCTTTTATTGCATTAATTAATCTAATAACTTGTTCTTGTTCATTTTCACTGATATATAGCAAAATAACATAACATAAGGAGTTTTGAAGAATTTTTTTTGCTTCTTTATATCCAGAGGTTTTAATTTTGTCATTATCACGCAACAGAACTAATTTTTTTAAAATTAGTTCTGTAACTTCATCTTCTTCAGATATTAATAATATATTGCTGTTTTCAACCATTAAATATTATACCTGTAAATGTTTTTTAATACACCAAAAACTTCCAACTGCCCCAAATAAAATACTCATTGAAAACATAACAAGAATAACTAAATTTTGGGCATAAGGAGGAGATGGTATCATAAAGAATTTATGGACATTAATTAATCCTTTCTGGATGTAATTAAGAGGAATAAGAGCTAGTAATGACCCTGTAAATCCGTAAAATGCTCCTTGCATGATAAATGGGAATCTTATGTACCAATTGCTTACACCCATTAACCTCATGATTTCAATTTCTTCTTTTCTTGATTGTATAACAAGTTGAATAGTATTATTAATAATTGTTATTGTTAATAATCCCATTATGCCTATAACAACAATTGTAATTGTTTTAACTACGTGGTTAACAAGTTCAATTTTTGTTGCTAAATCTTTTGCATAACTCATATCTTCAACAGAACGTATTGTTTTTATATTGTCAAATACTCCTTGTAGATGTTCCGGCCTATCTACTTTTACGTGCAAAGTATCAGGAAGAGGATTATCAATATTTGGCAAGCTCATTTCATTTTTTAATTTACCCCAAGATTCTGCTTTTGGAATAATTTCAATACTTTCAACATGCTCAAATTTTGAGATTTCAGATTTAACTTCTTTGGCATTTGAGCTATTTTTCAAGTAAACAGAAATTTCTAACGCACTACCAAGTTCTTTTGAAAAGGATGATATTGAAAGTGCGGTTCTGAAACATGCTGCAAATATCATAAGAATTGCCGCCATTGTTGTAATAATTACAATGTTTACCCATCCAGTACGGATAATATCATTAAATGTTTCTTTTCCTAATCTATAAAGTATTCTTAATTCACATAACCAATCTTTAGGGATATGTTTTTTTACGTTTGATTTTAAGTTCTTATTCATAAGTACCTGCTTGTATGTCTCTTACTATTTCTCCATGATCAAGAGTAATAACTCTTTTTCTGAAGTAGTCAACCATTGCGTTATCGTGCGTAGATACAATAACAGTGATTCCTCTTTGGTTGATTTGATCTAATATTTGCATGATTTCCATTGAATTTTTAGGGTCTAAGTTTCCTGTAGGTTCATCAGCAATTAATAATGGTGGTCCATTTACAATGGCTCTTGCAATTCCAACTCTTTGTTGTTCTCCACCGGATAGCTCTGATGGTGTTGCTTTTTTCTTTTCATGAAGACCTACGATTTTCAATGCTCCATTTACACGAGCATCAATTTCTTTACTACTTATCCCAAGAGTTCTGATTACGTATGCAACATTGTCATAAACTGTTTGGTTTTGTAATAATTTATAGTCTTGGAATACAATTCCCATACATCTTCTTAGGTTTGGAATTTTATCATTTGTTAAGTTTGCAATATTTAATCCGCCAATAGATACAATCCCACTAGTTGGTTTTTCTTCACTATATAAAAGCTTCATTAGTGTAGATTTTCCTGCTCCGGAAGCACCTACAATAAAAACAAACTCTCCGGAATGTATTTGCAAGCTAACATTCTTTAACGCATAGTGGTCATTTTTATATCTTTTGGTTACATTTTGAAATGTTATCATATATTTCCCTGTTCTTTTTCTTTTTTTATCATTGTTCTAATTCTTTTAGCAAGAGTTTTCGAATCTAGTCCATAATATTCTATAAGCTCTTCTGCTTTACCACTTTGTCCAAATTCATCATGAATTCCTACACGGTACACTTTTGAAGGCAATTTGTCTGCAAGTGTTTCGCATATTGCAGATCCAAGCCCCCCAATAATAGAGTGGTTTTCAACTGTAATTGCAAATTTTGTTTTCTTTACACTTTCAATTACTGTTTGAAAATCTAATGGCTTAACAACAGGAACATTAACTACTTCAAGTGAAATGTTTTCTTTTTTTAGTTCTTCTGCTGCTAATAATACTTCTGCTAAAGTTTCACCATTGGTAAAGACTGAAACATCCGTACCTTCTTCGACTACAACAGCTTTATGAATATTAAAATGATAGCTGTCATCAAATATATCAGGTACATTGCTTCTAGATATTCTTATATACATTGGACCGTCATGCAAGGACGCATATTTAATCACTTCTTCGCATTCTCTGCAATCTGCGGGAACAATGACTGTCATGTGAGGAATACCTCTCATTAAAGAAATATCCTCTAATGCTTGGTGTGTTGCTCCATCTTCTCCTACGGTTACTCCTCCGTGAGTACCAACGATTTTTACATTAAAGTCTGGATAACAAACTCCATTTCTTATTTGGTCATATGTTCTTCCTGTTGCAAACATCGCAAAACTTGCAATAAATGGGATTTTCCCTTCTGAAGCTAAACCTGCCGCAGTTGCAACCATATTTTGTTCTGCAATTCCGCAATCAAAAAATCTTTCAGGAAATTTATCTGCAAAAATTTTTGTCTGGGTTGAGCATGCCAAATCTGCATCCATGACAACAATTTTTGCATTTAACTCTCCAATTTCAGCTAAAGTTTTTCCAAATGCTTTTCTAATGGAATTTGTTTTAGTTTTATCTATCTTCATCTATATCCTCAAATATATCGTGCTTTTTAGGCTGATTAATACCCCTTACTCTTAAAATTTTATCATAAAAATGCTATTCTTTCCAGTTTAAATTTTGCTGAATTTGTAAATGGTTACAATTCAGTAATAGCTGCATTTTTAACTTTTAATGTAAAGTTTTATTAAAATATTCTTAGATTTTAGCAATATTTTCCCTTCATAGTTATTTAAAGGGTAGAATGGTAATAGACTCAATTTTATGTAGGAAAGGAAAAATTTATGAATCAAATTCCATGTGTACCGATGACAAACCCTTATATGGTACAACAACAGACAACATATATGCCTGTTCCACAACAACCAAAATATAACGCTGTAAATATTGAAATCAGTAACCCATCAGTTGGAACTCAAGGCGTAGCAGGGCAACAACCACAACAAGCAGCATATGCTCAACCAACAATGCCGCTTTATAATTACCCACAAGCTCCGGTATATAACTACCCGCAAGCAACTCAACAACCTTGCTATATGCCACCACAAATGACATATCCTGCTCAAGCACCTGTAGCTCAAACTCCAGCTTCTGCGGTAGCAGCTCTTCCTCAAGAAGCTCCAAAGGCTCCTGAAGTTACTCCAATTGTCCAACAACAAAATTTTAATCAACCGGTAGCTCCTCAACAAGTTCCTGTTGAGCCAACTCCTGTAGTTGTTCCTCAACCACAAATTTCTGAAGCTCCAAAAGCTCCAGAGGCTGCTCAACCTGTAGCTACTCCTCAAGAAGCTCCAAAAGCAGCAGAAGCTGCAAAACCAGAAGTTGTTCCTTCTGAGCCGGTTACACCTCAAGTTGATTTGAATTCTTTTATTGCAAAATTAGCAAATCCTGATTTTGATGCTCAAGTTTCAGGTATGGAAGAAATTGCTAAAATGGTAAAAGAATCTCCAGAAAAAGCAACTGAATTAGTTGATACAAAAGTATTTGATGCTTTAACAAATATTATTAACTTCGATTCTAGCAAATTAGAAGGTCCAACTGCTGAACAAGTTGCAGCTAGAGAAAAAATTATGTCAGGTAAAGAAGTAACTGATCAAGAAAAAACTTTAGCTAATACAATTTCACCACAAGAAAAGGCTGAAAGAAATAAAAGTTATGCTTTATTCACATCAGCAATAATGCAAAAACTTTATGCTGATGAAGTAGCTAGATTATCAAATTCTACAGTTCCTTTAACAGAACTTCCTGGAGCTGTAACAATTGTAGATCAATTGAAAGACAACCCAAACCCAATGGTAAGAGCATCTGCAATTGAAGCATTGAGTTACTTACAAAACCCAGAATACAAAAAAGACTTAACAACAGTATTTACTGTAGCTAAAGATGATAAAGATCCGAATGTAGCAGAAGCTGCAAAAGTTGCATTAGATAAATTAAACCAAGTTCAAGCTCAACCAGAACAAGCAAAGGCTGAACAAATAAAAATGGATCAGCCTAAACAAGAACCTGTTAAAGCCGCAGCTTAGGTTTAAAATCTATCGCAGTTGATTTATAAAAATTCCTTTCTTTAAATAAAATAAAGCCCCTTGTAAAAGGGGCTTTATTTATATATTAAAACATATCCTAAAAGGATATGTTTTATTTTTTTGTTATTTAATTTAGAACCTTTGCTGGAATATCTTCGTTTGTTGCTATATAAGATTCTGGAATTTCTGCACCGTTTTCATATCCAGCCATTTCAGAAATCTGTTTACACCATTCATAGATAATCTCATCTTCTTTTAATTTATAAGATATTGGTTTTCCAACTTTAATTGTTACATTTCGTCTTGTGAATGGTTTTAATTTTGGATAACCATCCCAGTCGGCAATCGCAACGGGAATAATATCCGCTTTTGCATTTTTTGCGATTACGGCAAACCCTTTTCTAATTCCTTCTAGTTTTCCATATGGTCTAGTTCCTCCTTGAGGGAAAATTCCTAAAGACCAACTGGTACTTAAAACATCTCTAACTGTTTTGAATGTTGCAATTTCCGGTTTTGTTCTATCTACCGCAAACGCTCCGAGTCTTTTAACTAACCAACTGAGTTTTTCACTAGGGTCAAAAAGTTCTTTTTTAGCCATGAATGCAACAGGACAATTCGCAGCCATTGAAACCATTGGGGGATCAAATATTGAAACATGATTTGCAGCGTATATGTATTTTCCCGCTTTTGCTTTATGTGCAGGAATATTTTTTCTTCCTTCAACTTTAAAATTATAGAAGATAAGATAGAATCCATATACGACTATATATAAGAAACTCATGTAAAAAATTGTCCTAAATATGTTATATTCTTTTGCATATCTTCGGTTGAAGTTTCGCACTCCTTTATCCATTGTTCGTTTCTCCTTCGGCAATTTTTTCTGTTGGTTCGTCAATATACTTAAACCCTGTTAATTTTTGAATTTCTTCAATCCATTTTTCTTTCACAATATCAGTATTTTTATTATAAGGAATTGGTTTTCCTATATTAACAATAATTTTGCCTGTAAATGGCCATCTTTTTACTTCATTTGAACCAATTATTCCGACAGGTAAAATATCGCATTTTGTTAATTTTGCAAGTCCAGCAAAACCTTTAGTAACGCCCCTTATTTCCCCTGGAATTCCTCTTGTTCCTTGAGGAAACATCCCAAGAACCCAGTTACTTTCTCTAATTGTTTGAACTGTTTTTACTGTTGATGGTCCAAGGCTTTCTCTATTTACCGCAAATGCTCCAAGCCAATCAATCCACCATCTTAAAAATGGAATATCAAACAATTCCTTTTTCGCCATAAATGAAACGCTTCTTGGCATAACTGCAACCATTAATGGCGGGTCTAAAGTTGATAAGTGGTTTGGGCATACAATATAACGATTATCTTTTGGAACATTTTCAAGTCCGTGAACTTCTAATCGATATACTAATTTTAATCTTACCATATAGCCAATCTTACAGACTAATAATTGAAACAAGGATCTCCAAATGTTAAATTGAGAAGCCTTTCTTGAAGAATATTGTTTTTTTTGTTTTGTCATAATTTTGCTCTCCATTGTCTGTACGAATATTATACATAAAAATACATTTCAAGGCTACATTATAAATTTTTTTTATTGTATTATCAAGGAAAAGTAAGGAGATA